>NZ_CP013274.1:282500-487500 GCF_001455345.1 Bacillus thuringiensis | reverse complement strand
TTTATCTCCACTATAGATTTACTTTATATAAGAAAGAACATCTTCAATATGCCCCTTCACTTTCACTTTACGCCACTCTTTTACAAGCTCACCGTCTTTATTAATAAGGAATGTAGAACGCTCAATTCCCATGTACTCTTTCCCAAAGTTCTTTTTCAATTTCCAAACATCATATAATTCTGCTACTTTATGATCCTCGTCTACTAAAAGTGTAAATGGAAGTTCATGCTTCTCAATGAATTTCAAATGTCTATTTGCCGGATCCGGACTCACTCCAAGAATAACCGTGTCCTTCTCTTGAAATAGCCCATACGAATCACGGAAATCACACGCTTCAGTTGTACACCCTGGAGTCATATCTTTCGGATAAAAATATAGCACTACATTTTTACCACGAAAATCAGCTAAGCGAACTTGTTCACCGTTACTTCCCTCTAATGTAAATTCTGGAGCCATTTCTCCTACTGTGATCATTGTTATCACTCCTACTCTTTTCTTTTACTATATCAAATGCTGTCTTATTTTTCATTGTCTATTACAGACCTCATCACAAAAGCAAACGGTAGTGTATATCCAATTAGCGCTTCTCCGATTGCAATCCATCGACCGATTCCAATCGGAGATATATCACCATAACCAACAGACAATAAAGTAACCGCGCTAAAATATAAACAAATTTCAACGAGTTGAAAAGAGTGAGCGTTCAAGCTTTCTCCATCCTCTTTTAAAACGGAAAAACCCATTTCTTCTAATACAACGTAACTTAATCCAAACGCAATCAGTACTGTCGTATAAATCAAAAATAATGTAGCTAAATTATATAACGAAAAAAAACGCGTTGAATCTGAATATGAACTCCATAACAATTGGACACTTTTCAAAATAGCGATTGCTGCAATTAATAGAATAAATCCCCATAACATGTCCTCCACCTCATTTTATATGTATGAGATAGCCATTGGATTTATCCCTTAGAAACAAACAAGCTTCTATAATTAATTCCCAGCACCACGGTACCTTTTTACCCCTTGATTCCAAAGAGTGAGCGCAATCGTAAAACAGATAACACCAACGAATGGTGTTGCAAATGCATAGTTATTCCACTCCGTTTTTCTTAAAAAGTATGCTGCCGGATAAACTCCGACAAATGCAAACGGTAAAACAAACGTTAAAATGAAGCGAATCACACGATTATAAATATTAACAGGATAGCGACCATAGTTACCTATGTTATACATGAGAGGCATAATTGAACTTTTCGCATCCGACCAAAAACCCAGGCTCGCAAGCGTAACAAATATCCCGCCGTATACAAGGGCGCCCCCTCCTACCATCAGTAAGAATAAAAAGAAATCGTACCAATAAAAAGATAGTTGTAACTCCACAGCTGCATATCCCATTACAATCATTCCTGTAATGGCCCCAATTAAAGACTCAAGTTCCATTCTTTCTAATATAATTTGAAACAAGCTATGAATCGGTCTCGTTAATATACGATCCATTTCTCCTTTAATAATGTAACGATCATTAAAGTCCCATATGTTAAAAAAGGCTGAGAAAATGGCAAACGGCACTAAAAAGAAACCATAAATAAAGATTACTTCTTCTCTATTCCAGCCTTTTAATGCTTGTGTATGCCCAAACACAACAAGAATAAAGATTAAATTAACAGCCTGTAGTGATAAATCAGAAAGTAATCCAACGATAAAATCGCCCCGATACTCCAATTTTGTTTTTATATATTGGCTTGCATATTGCAAAAATAGTTTTATATATATCATCTCATCATCCCCCTTGTACAATTAGACGTTTTCTCGCCGTTCTCCACATGAGTACAATTGGAATAATAAGTACAATTGCCCAAATTACTTGGAATAATAATGCCTCATACAATTTACTTCCTTGTATACCTTCTGAAAAAATCATACTCGGAATATAACTAATGGCCTGAAACGGTAAAAACATCATTGCCTTTTGGGCCCATAACGGATAAAAACTAATTGGTAATAATAGACCTGAAAATAAATCAATAACAACACGTTTTGCATACATAATTCCACTATTATTAAATAGGAAGAACGTAAGCATTCCCGTCATTAAATTAATTTGTGTATTAATAATAAAACTAAATATTAAAGATAAGAAGAAATATAACCATGTTTGAAAATTCGTTGTAATTTGCAATGAAAATAATAAGGTAACGATAACCATACCCGGAATTGAAAAGAATGCGAAACGAAATATTCCTTCACCAAGACCTTGCATCACTTTCATTCCTAAATAGTTATATGGACGAATTAGTTCTACCGCTACACGTCCTTCTTGAATCTCCATCGCAATTTCCCTATCTATATTATTAAAATAAAAGGCACGTGCCATCCATGCAATTGCGATATACGTAGTCATTTGCGAAATAGATAAACTTTCAATGTTCTCTTTTCCGCTATAAATTGCCTGCCATAAAAAATAATACGCACCGATATTAATTGTATAAATTAAAATCCCGCTATAATAGTTTGTGCGATACGCAAGCATCATTAAAAAGCGAATTCGAATCATTTCAATGTACTTACCCATGTTTAATACCTTCTTCATAAATGTTACGAATAATTTCCTCTGTAGACACTTCATTAATTTTTAAATCTTTAATTTGAAAAGCTTGTACTACTTTAGAAATAAGCATTGAAATAATAACTTCTTCATTCGGGATTTTTGCAACCCACGTGTTTTCCTCTTTCGCTTTCGACCAAACGACATGACTATCCGGCATAACCATTGATAAAGCCTGATAGGAAACTGGTGCAATAAACTGAAAATGTATTTCCTTCTCTGCTCCCCACTGCGTACGAAGATTATTTAAAGAACCGTCATACATAATATTTCCTTCATCTAGCATGATAACGCGCTCACATAATGCTTCAATATCAGTAATATCATGGGTTGTTAATAAAATTGTTGTTTTATAACGTTCATTCATTTCTTTTAAAAATTCACGTATTTTCAATTTCACAAGTACATCTAGCCCAATTGTTGGTTCATCTAAAAATAATAACGGTGGGTTATGAATTAATGCTGCGGCTAATTCACAACGCATTCTTTGACCTAGAGATAACTTTCGAACTGGCTTGTCTAATAAAGGACCAATATCTAATGTTTCGATTACGTGCTCCATATGTTCTTTATACTGAGCGTCTGATACACCGTACACTTTTTTTAATAAACGAAACGATTCTTGTACAGCAATATCCCACCAAAGTTGCGAGCGTTGACCGAAAACAACACCAATTGTTCTTGCAAATTCCTCTCTCTGCTTATGTGGGTTCATTCCATTTACTAAAATCTCTCCTGATGTCGGAGTCAAAATCCCCGTAAGCATTTTAATTGTTGTTGATTTACCAGCACCATTCTCACCGATATAACCAACCATCTCACCTTGTTTTACAGTAAAAGATACATCATTTACTGCTGGTACTATTTTATAATTACGATTTAATAAATCGCGAAATGCACCCTTTAAACCCGGACGACTTGAATAGGCTGTAAATTCTTTACGTAACCCTTGTACCTCAATTACCGATTTCATAATCGGACCCCCTTCCTAAATGTCACAACGAATAGTTTACCCAACTGCCTTCTCTATCACAAACAATACGTCTTTTCGAAAAACATGTTAGAATAATACATAGATTTTTGTAAGGAGATGAATTGTAGTGAAATTCACAAAGTCAGAAGCATTACATAAAGAAGCTTTAGAACATATCGTTGGCGGTGTTAATAGTCCTTCTCGTTCTTTTAAAGCGGTTGGCGGCGGCGCTCCTGTTGCTATGGAACGTGGAAAAGGTGCTTATTTCTGGGATGTAGACGGAAATAAATACATCGATTATTTAGCAGCATACGGTCCTATTATTACTGGACATGCTCACCCGCACATCACAAAAGCAATTACAACAGCTGCTGAAAACGGGGTACTTTACGGAACACCAACAGCACTAGAAGTAAAATTCGCAAAAATGTTAAAAGAAGCAATGCCTGCTTTAGATAAAGTACGCTTTGTAAACTCTGGTACTGAAGCAGTAATGACGACAATTCGTGTCGCTCGTGCTTACACAGGCCGCACAAAAATTATGAAATTTGCTGGTTGTTACCACGGTCATTCTGATTTAGTACTTGTAGCAGCTGGATCTGGTCCTTCTACACTAGGAACTCCTGACTCAGCTGGTGTACCACAAAGTATCGCTCAAGAAGTTATTACCGTTCCATTTAATAATGTAGAAACTTTAAAAGAGGCATTAGATAAATGGGGACATGAAGTAGCAGCTATTCTTGTAGAACCGATTGTTGGAAACTTCGGTATTGTAGAGCCAAAACCTGGATTCCTTGAGAAGGTGAATGAACTTGTTCACGAAGCTGGTGCACTAGTAATTTATGATGAAGTTATTACTGCTTTCCGCTTCATGTACGGTGGTGCTCAAGATTTACTTGGCGTAACACCAGACTTAACAGCGCTTGGTAAAGTTATTGGCGGCGGACTTCCAATCGGTGCTTACGGTGGTAAGAAAGAAATTATGGAACAAGTTGCTCCGCTTGGACCTGCATATCAAGCTGGTACAATGGCAGGAAATCCTGCTTCTATGGCATCTGGTATTGCTTGTCTAGAAGTTCTTCAACAAGAAGGACTTTATGAGAAATTAGATGAACTTGGTGCCATGCTTGAAAAAGGAATTTTAGAGCAAGCTGCAAAACATAATATCGATATTACATTAAACCGTCTAAAAGGTGCTTTAACTGTATACTTCACAACAAATACAATTGAAGATTACGATGCAGCACAAGATACAGATGGTGAAATGTTCGGTAAATTCTTCAAGCTAATGCTTCAAGAAGGCGTTAACTTAGCACCTTCTAAATACGAGGCATGGTTCTTAACAACAGAACATACAAAAGAAGATATTGAATATACAATCGAAGCTGTAGGCCGAGCATTCGCTGCTTTAGCGGATAATAAATAATCCCGTCATTAAAAGGAAAAAAGAAAGCACATCTTTCTTTTTTCCTTTTTTCTATTTCATAAATCCTTTATTAATAGTATAATTATTCATAATTATCTGTTTTATTTTTCTTTTATATCCTTACTATCCTTGTATATAAGGCCGCTCACGCCTTTAATAGTAAGATTATTCAAACTTTAATAAGAGGGGGGATTGACGGATGCTCAATAAAACAAATACATGGACACCGTCTTTATTTCGAGATTATAAAAATGCAGAACATGATGCGTGTGGAATCGTTTCCGTTATGGAGAAACGAAAAATTCCTACAAAAGAAAACATTGATCTTTGTATACAATCACTAATCAAAATGAATCACCGAGCTGGTTTCATTAATGGTGAAGGAGATGGCATTGGCATTCACATTGATGTCCCAAAAGCACTTTGGAATGAAAAGTTGAAAAATAACGGATACAATCCAACGATTGTGGATCATCCCCACTTTATCGTTGGACATTTTTTTCTAAACAAAAAAGAGAATATCGTTAATCTAAAAAATCATATTCGCACACAACTAAACAACGAAAACCTTGCAATCCTTTTCGAAAGTGACGATGTAATAAATTCCGATGCACTCGGTCCACTCGGTAAACAAGAAGAACCTTTATTTTGGCAAGTTGCTCTTATCGCAGAAAATGAAGTTAAAAATATTGAGCAAATATTATTTTCAGTAACGATAAAAATAGAGGAAAACGAAGCGATTCATGTTGCTTCCTTAAGTCGTGACCATGTTGTATATAAAGTTCTAGGCGCTGGTGATACACTTGTTGCCTATTACAATGATTTACAACATCCTCTTATCGCTTCAACTATGACACTAGGACATAACCGCTATTCTACTAATACATTATCTAATTTTTTTCGTGTACAACCATTTAGCGTTCTCGGACATAATGGTGAAATTAACACAATTGCAAAATTACGCGATCAAGCTGACATGATTCATGTTCCACTTACTGCTGGGGGCAGTGACTCCCAAGATTTAAACCGCACCTTAGAAACTCTACTTGTTCAATACGACTACAGTTTATTTGAAGCAATGGATATACTATTCCCGCCAATTATTAATGAAATTAAACTTTATGAACCGCATTTACAAGATTTATATACGTATATGCGTGAAGCATGGGGCCATTTCGCACAAGGTCCAGCTGGCATTATTTCACGTTATAAAGATGAAGCTGTTTTCAGCGTTGATTCCCTTGGACTACGACCAGTATGGAAAGTAGAGACAGCGAGTTCTTATATTTTCTCTTCTGAACCTGGAGTTGTATTACCAACTGAATATGTAACAGAACCAAAACCACTCGCTCCTGGAGAAAAGGTCGGATTAAAATGGAATGAACAAGATGAGCTTGTACTCTACGAATACGATGACTACCAAACTCAAGTATATAACCGTTTTAAAAAGCGAGTGGATGTTACCGATTATCATTTGAATTTATCTATCCCTGAAACGAAAGAGATCCAAGGTTTATGTGATGCTACGCAAGTTGAAACGAAGCAATACGTTGCTTTTGGATGGGACCGAGAACATATTCAGCTTCTTGAACAGATGGCAACAAAAGGCGTTGAGCCAATTCGCTCACTTGGGCATGACTCACCACTTGCCGCACTCGATACTGATAGAAGAAATATCGCTGACTTCATTAAGGAAAGTGTAGCTGTTGTTACAAATCCAGCAATCGATCGTGATCGAGAGATCGAACACTTCTCCACACGAACGATACTTGGAGAGCGCCCAAGTTTATTAAGCGATACTAAACAGCCATTTGTAGTTGAAATGCTTTCCCCAATTATTTTAGAAGGAAGTGTAGCACAATCTATTGCAGAGGAATTACACACAATTACGTACGAACAACTTATACAGCTATTCAATACTCATAGCTCTATCGCTACAATCTCTGCTACATTCAGTCCTACAGAAACTTTACAATGCGCCTTAAATCGAATTGGTTCTGAAGCGATAACAGCCGTGAACGATGGAGCTTCCTTACTATTAATAGACGATGCCCACGCTCATCTAAATGAACAGTTATGGATTGATCCGCATTTAGTTACCGCTAAAGTACATCAAGTATTAAGCGAAAATAAATTACGCCGAAACTGCTCTCTCGTTATACGTTCCGGTGCCCTTCGCTCCTTACACGATATCGTCACACTGTATGGATTAGGAGCAGATAGTATTAATCCATATTTATTATTTGCAACCGTCAATGATGGGACAAAAACGCCAATTACGAATTTATATAATGCACTTAATAAAGGACTGGAAAAAGTCATTTCAACAATTGGAATTCATGAATTACGTGGTTACGGTCGCCTCTATTCTTCTATCGGATTACATGAGGAAATCGCAAATATATTACAAATTACGAATTTCTTCGGTTCAAATGATGTAGCTTTCTCGCTTGAGTCACTTGCTGAAGATGCACAAATGCGAGCAGATGATTATAACGATCCTAAAGTTAGAATGCGAAAATCTTTTCATATATTCCCGCGAATTTGGAAAGCAATCGGCGATGTCGCAAAAGGAAACTCTTATGATGATTACCGTGACAAGTTAAGTGAATTAGAAGAAAATAACCCAATCGCAATTAGACATCTTGTTCAAACGAAACAAACAAAGCATGTCATTCCAACTGAAGAAGTGTCCATCGGCATTCAAAAGCATGATTTACCATTTATTATTAGTTCCATGTCATTTGGTTCTCAAAATGAAATTGCCTTTCGTGCATATGCAGAAGCGGCCGACCAGCTAAATATGATTAGCTTGAACGGTGAAGGCGGCGAAATTAAAGATATGATTGGAAAATATCCACATACACGCGGACAACAAATTGCATCTGGGCGATTTGGCGTAAACGCCGAACTACTAAATTCATCAAACTTAATTGAAATAAAAATTGGGCAAGGCGCAAAGCCTGGTGAAGGTGGACATTTGCCAGGTTCAAAAGTAACAGCCAAAATCGCTGAAGCACGTAATGCGACAATTGGCTCTGATTTAATTTCACCTTCTAACAACCATGATATTTATTCCATTGAAGATTTAGCTCAAATGATTACAGAAATTAAAACGGCTAATCAACTTGCAAAGGTAGCTGTAAAAGTCCCTGTTGTTCCTAACATTGGAACAATTGCTGTCGGTATTGCAAAAGCTGGTGCTGATTTTATTAACATTAGCGGATTTGATGGTGGTACAGGTGCTGCACGTATTCACGCATTGCAACATGTAGGTCTTCCTGTAGAAATTGGTGTGAAAGCCGCTCACAACGCTTTATTAGAAGCAAATATGAGACATAAAGTAGAAATTTGGGCTGATGGCGGTATCCGAAGCGTTAATGATGCCTTGAAAATCATGCTCCTCGGAGCAAACCGCATTGGATTTGGTACATTATCTATGATTGCAATCGGCTGTACAACTTGCCGCGGGTGCCATCTAGATACTTGTCATGTTGGAATTGCAACACAAATTGAATCTGAAGCTCAGGCGAAAGAACACGGATTACGCCGTTTCGTCCCGCGCGAATTAGAAAGCGCCGTTGCTGGATTATTACATTTATTCACTACTTTTGGCGTAGAACTAAAACGATTAACAGGAAATCTTGGTTATACAAATTTACAAGAAATTGTCGGGCGTTCTGATTTATTAGAACAAGTTCGAGGAAAAAATTTATTAGACTTATGTAATTTACTACAAACGATAGAACATCCATCTGTTACAAAAACAGAGCACGTACCAGAAAAACAATTTGAAACAATTCATTCCCCTCATTCAAAAGAATTAGTAGGCGTTGGCGTAGAGCAACGCGTTATGGGTGGTTTAGAATCTTGCTATCGCGTTCGTAGTAAATTATATGAAGACACGAAGCTTGAACCACTTACATTAAAGTATACGAATGGCTCTATTCCTGGCAATGGATTAGGTGCTTACAATAGTGAGAACTTATTTATACACGTAAATGGTGGTGCACAAGATGGTATTGGTAAAACCTCCTTTGGTGGTGGTATTTATATAACAAAAGCAAAAGGAAAAGACGGCCTATATTATAACGGTTCTGTCGGAAAAGGTTTTGGATACGGTGCACAAAAAGGGGCGCTATACGTTCAAGGTAACGCTGATGCTCGCGCTGGTATTCGCCTCTCTGGAGCAGACATGATAATTGGAGGGCGTATGACAAAGCCACTCCGTGAAAAAGAACAAGGGAATATAGGAGCATACTCTAATATTAAAGGTTTCGCATTTGAATATATGACAAATGGGCGAGCGCTTGTTTTAGGGGATCCTGGCCCATGGATCTGTGCTGGTATGACTGGCGGTGTTGTTTATTTACGTCATGATTCAAGCTTAGGTTTAACAGAACAGGCCTTAAAAAGAAGAATCGCAAAAGGAGCAAATGTTACATTACAACCAATTAGTAAAAATGGTGTGCAAGATGTAACCAATTTATTACTAGATTATATCCGTGTATTAAATGAACATGAGCAATACGAGGAAGTTGCTTTGTTAACACCGTTACTCAATGATATGCAGCAACAGTTTTTTGAAATTATCCCGAAAAAAGAGCAGGCTGATCCATCTATCTCAACAGAGTGATATGCCTAATTTTCATCTTCAAGAAAAAATTGACGAAGTACACTTCTCATAGTAATCTATAGTAACAATTTGAAACCTGCTGAAATTCAGCAGGTTTTTTTACTAAAAATTGATGTTTAAAAAGAATTAGGAAAAAGTATAAATGAATCTTAATTTCTTTTGAATGTCACTAAAATATCACTTGCTAACATATTGTAATGAATGTATAGTATCATGTTGTACATCCATTATGACAAGAGAAAGGATCTTATTTAGGGTATGAAACTTGGTGCTCGCATTTTAAAAACGGGTATTGCCATCACATTAGCTTTATTTGCTTGTATTTTGCTTCAATTACCGAGTCCGGTATTTGCGGGGATCTCAGCTATCTTCGCTGTTCAACCGTCTGTATACCGTTCGTATTTAACTGCTCTTGAGCAAATTCAAGCAAACGTCATTGGCGCGGTATTCGCTATCGTATTTGCTACTGCTTTTGGACATAATCCTTTTATTATTGGATTAACATGTATATTAGTAATTGCGCTTACGTTACAATTACGATTAGAAAACACAATATCAATTGCTTTAGTAACAGTTATCGCCATTATGGAGTATCAGGGCGAAGATTTCTTTAGTTTTGCCTTACTTCGCTTTGCGACGATTATGATTGGAATTATTGCGGCTTCACTTGTAAATTTAGTGTTTATGCCGCCAAAATACGAAACAAAGCTCTATCATCGTATCGTTGATAATACAGAAGAAATTGTAAAATGGATTCGAATGAATAGCAGGCAAGCTTCTGATTTTACAACATTAAAAACTGATATTGATCGTATGAAAGAAAAAATGATCAAACTCAACCATTACTATTTGCTGTATAAAGAAGAAAGAAGCTATACGAAAAAAGTAAAGTTCGCAAAAATTCGTAAGCTTGTTTTATTCAGACAAATGTTAGCGACGACAAGTCGTGCTTTAAGTACGTTAAAATCATTACATCGTACTGAAAACGAACTGCGCTATATGCCAGAAGAATTTCAGGAATCTATCCAGAACGAACTTGATTCATTAACACATTATCATGAACAAGTTTTATTAAAATTTATTGGTAAAGCAAAAAAACAACAATCCGTTGAAATGCTTGATGAAGTTGAAACAGGTAAACAAGAATTAATTGATATCTTTATGGAATATCAAAACAAGGATGATGAGGAAGCTTATAAAACATGGCTACACCTCTTCCCTCTTATTTCTGCCATTATTAACTATAGTGAAGAAGTAGAGCATTTAGATTTACTTGTGGATAGCTTCTACACATACCATAAACCAGAAGCAGAACTTAAAATCGATGATAAAAAAGAAGACGAATAAAAAACAGCTCCTTTTACGCTAAAGGAGCTGTTTCTGTTATATGTTGAAGTTGATATAAATTGTGATAATATCCTCTTTTTTTCATTAATTCTTCATGAGAACCTGTTTCTTTAATTTCACCATCTTCAATGTAAATAATCGTATCCACATGCGTAATCGTCGCCAATCGATGTGCAATTATGATCGTCGTTCGATCAGCAGCTAACGTCTGAAGCGCCTCTTGAATATATCGTTCATTTTCTAAATCTAAAGCCGAAGTCGCTTCATCTAATATAAGTAACGATGGATTCTTTAAAAACACTCGTGCAATCGCTACACGTTGCCTTTGCCCACCAGATAACTTCACACCACGTTCCCCAACGACAGTATCATAACCATCAGGTAACTCAATAATAAAATCATGAATTTGCGCAGCTTTGGCAGCTGCAATCACTTCTTCCTCTGTAGCTTTCGGATTTCCATATAAAATATTTGCCCCGATTGTATCGCTAAATAACAAATTATCTTGTAGTACAATTCCAATATGACTACGTAAATTTCTCATATCATACTTTCTAACATCTATCCCATCTACATAAACTGCGCCTGAAGAGACATCATAGAAACGCGGGATTAAACTAGCAAGAGATGACTTCCCTCCCCCACTCGCTCCTACAAGTGCTACCTTCTCTCCTGGTAACATAGTTAACGAAAGGTTATGTAATACCTCTTTTTCATCCGAATTGTAACGAAAAGATACATTATCAAATATCACTTCGCCATTTAATTTTTTCGTTTGTACCGCACCTGGCACATTCACAATATCGTATTTTTCATCTAACAGTTCAAACACCCGATCCATCGATGCAAAAGACTGTGTTAATGTCGTTGAGGAATTAACAAGGCGGCGAAGTGGACTATACAAACTATCCATATATCCAACAAAAGCAACCATAGTCCCTAATGTTAACTGCCCCTGAACCACTTCATATGCTGCAAAACCGATTACAAGTAACGGCCCCAAATCTGTTAATGTATTTACTGCTGAAAATGTTCTCGCCGTCCAGCTCGTATGCGTTAACGCTTTCGTCAAAAATTCATTATTTCTTTTTTCAAACTGCTTCCCCTCATACTCTTCTAATGCAAAGCTACGTGTCACTTGCATTCCTTGAATACGTTCATGTAAATACCCTTGCATCGTTGCTAACGCTTGTGAACGCTCTTTCGTCAATTTTCGAAGACGCCCGAAAAAATATTTCACTGCCACTACATAAATAGGTAAAATTAATAGCGCAACAAATGTCAACTTTATATTCATAGAAAACATAACAATAATAGCGATAGCAATTGTTGCCGTATCTAACCAAACATTCATCAAACCAGTAATTACAAAATCCTTCGTTTGTTCTACATCATGAATGACACGTGAAATAATCTCCCCTGTTTTTGTATTCGAATAATAACGTAAACTCAACTTTTGTAAATGACCAAAAATATGTTTTCGCAAATCATATAGTATTGTATTTGCGATACGTTGCGCAAAATATTGACGATAATATTCAATTGGCGGTCTTACTACTGCAAAAATAAAAAAAGCAATCCCAATCGCTGTTACTAGTTGGGACGTTTTATCTTGAAGTGACCCTCCTCCCTGAATGACATCATCAATAATATACTTTAATAACCACGGCATAATAAGCGGAATGCCGAATTTAACTAGACCTATCATAATCGTAATAGCAATAAGCCATCGATATGGTTTAACAAATTGCAAATATCTTTTTATACCTTGCACATAATCCCCCCTCTAATAGGACAAACCTGCCGGGAAATCCCCTGCAGGTTTGTTTTAATTTCTGTACATTAAATATCTCTCATACCACATATCTACGAAATCTGGCGCGAATGGCCCTTTTCTTTGATGAATCCATTGTGTTAATTGTGCTACATTTCGTTTTAAAATAGTATCAATCACAGGTGGATATTGCATAATTTGACTATGCTTTTCATACTCATCTTCATCTAGAAGCGTATATGTCATATCTGGATACACTTTAATATCTAAATCGTAATCAATGTACTTCAATGCTTCAGAATCATATGCAAAAGGTGAGCTTAAATTACAATAATAATATACTCCCTCTTCCCTTAACATTCCAATCACATTAAACCAATAGTTTGCATGAAAATAACAAATTGCTGGTTCACGAGTAATCCATGTTCGGCCATCTGATTCCGTCACTACTGTACGATCATTCGCTCCGATTACAAGACTCTGTGTCCCTTTTAAAATTGTTGTCTCTTCCCACATTCTATGAATGGAGCCATTATGTTTATAACTATGTATTTGTACTTTTTCTCCTTCTTTGGGAAATCCCATATATGCTCCCTTCTTTCAACTGCAAATGCCCTTTGAACTGCATTCACTTTTTTTCTATTATAACTTTTTTGTCGAAATTTTAAAACTAAAGCGACAAGACTCTATTTTTCACACTGAATACCATATCCCTAATCTTCCTAGGAGACGGGGCCTTCGCTGAATTATTTACAAACGAGGAAATGAGAATAAAAAAAGCCCTTCCTTATTTCCACGTAAAGAAGGACCTTTCACCTAAAGATAACAGTATATCTTAGCCTAAATTCGAAATCATTTTTTCAGTTTCAAAAGATTGAATCACACTATTTGTTTGCTCTTCAAATTTCTCATGTAACAGTTTTAACGCTAATTCTGTTCTATATATTTCTTGGCGGATAAAATGTAATTCCTTTTTATCGCACGTATCCTTTTCGCTCATTTCAATTTGCTGATACTTCTCTAGATGAGCTTGTAACTTTAACAACTCATCCATCGTTTCCAATTGTTCTCTTACCAACTTATCAAAATCGTTCATTACTTACCCCCTTTTGGACTTATTTATCAGTTATTATTCCTTATTACATATTTCTAATCTTTAACTTCCTTCTCCTTTGACTACATTTGTTGACTTATTAGAAGTTATGTCGTTCACTTTATTTTCATTACCATGACCCACGCACAAAGAAAACACTTCTCCCGAATTAGAGAAGTGTTTTTCTTTCATTACTGATTTGAACTAGAAGATTGTGATTGTTTTGCAGCTGATTTTGCATTTTGTTTTTTCACAGCATGCACATCTGTTTCAGTTGCAAATTCTGTACCATAACTAGCGTTTGCACTTTGTGCACCAGAAGCTTGTGCTTTCTTTGCTTCCGATTGTGCGTTTGCTTGTTTTACTGCTTGCACATCTGTTTCAGTTGAAAACTCTGTACCATAGCTAGCATTTGTACTTTGAATGCTAGCACCAGAAGTTGCCTTGTTATAACCTTGTTGTTTTTTACTCATCTTTCTCACCTCCACAATCAATAATGTAACCAATTCAACTAGAATCTATCCGTAATTTTCTTTTAAAAAAATTCCGCATATATCTCTTGTTACTCATTCAAACTATAGAAAATGGAGGTGGAAATATGTATATAGGACGCGATATGACTGAACTAACGATGGTTTCAAAAAACGAATGGAAAGAAGATGAATTAGCTTATTTTCATCATTCATTACAACAGATTTTGCCCTATTTAAACGCAGAAGGGCAAAGTATTTATAAAGAAATTGTTATAGAAATCGAATCAAGGGGGGGCTTACAAGAAGGTGATGCTAGTTGGACTCATGGGACAAAAATTTCTTACGATTAAAAAAGTGTTCCCAATCTAGGGAACACTTTTTTGTTTATCCCGCTTTAATGGGCAGTAAGACCCCCACCTCAAAATGCAGCGAAAGCAAAGAATTTAGGTGGGGGATCAACTGCCCATAAAAGTCCGATTGGTGAGGGCTGATAATCAGTGGGGGATGAAGAAAACCCCCACTGATTAAAGTTTCACTTTATTGCATCGTAATTTTCTCAACACAATTCTCATAAATCGTACGATGCGATTTCGAGAAAGGTAACTGCTCAAATGCTTCTTTCGATACAAATTTCAATGTATCTGTTTCAACGATTTCACCAGTTACTTTTCCGTAAAATACGAATATATCCCAAGTGCGATGTGTAAACGTATGTTGTACATTCATTGCGTATTCTTCAATAGAAATCGAAAGCTCAAATTTTTCTTTCATATAATCTATAAGCTGTTCCTTCTGATTACGAATCCCTTCGCCAAGTTCAATATTCGGAAACTCCCACATATTAGCTAATAAACCGGTACTTGGACGTTTATTAATGACGTAACGACCATCTTCCGTTTGAAGTACTCCTGCAACAATTGGTACCATCGTAGGAGCTTTCGCTTTACTTTTTACTGGTAATTCCTTTTGAACACCTTCAGCATATCCCCTGCAATGCTCACGTACAGGACAAAGTAAGCATGCTGGATTTTTAGGAATACAAATCATTGCTCCTAATTCCATCAAACCTTGATTAAAATAAGATGGATTTTCAGCCGAAATAATTTCACGCACAATCTCTTCAAACACTTTTCTAGTTTTCGGTTTTGCAATGTCATCCCACACTGATAAAATGCGAGACAATACACGCATAACATTTCCGTCAACTGCCGGCTCTGGTATACCATATGCGATACTTAAAATAGCACCTTTTGTATAGGGGCCGACTCCTTTTAATTTCTCAATCTTCTTTACATCACTTGGCACAATCCCACCATATACTTCTTTTACTTCTTTTACCGCCGCATGTAAATTTCGCGCTCTAGAATAATACCCTAAACCTTCCCATGCTTTTAACACTTCTTCATCATCAGCATTTGCCAAAGCTTCTAGAGTAGGAAACTTCCCCATAAAATTCGCGTAATATGGTTTTACAGCTTCTACCCTTGTTTGCTGCAACATAATTTCTGAAACCCAAACACGATATGGATCTTTATTTTTACGCCACGGTAAGTCGCGTTGCTCTTTTTCAAACCAACCAATTAAATCATTTTGAAACTGCTCTATGTTAAAGTTATTTAATATTTCAAGTGTCAAACTTGATCCCCCTCATTTTTTTGCATATAAGTACTATTATAAAGATTTTAGGAAAAAATTTAAGTAAGATGACATAGGAAATAGAAGGCAAAGGACTTGAGGTATCGAATAAAAAGAGTTACATTAATAAAAAACGGAGGTGGATTTCTATGGACACAGCCACTCACCTTGTTATGGGCGTTACTCTAGGCAGTTTGGCAACGTTAGATCCAGCCATAGCACAAAGTGATATTGGGCCACAAGCGGTTATGCTTGCTACAATTGCTGGTTCCAATATTCCTGACATCGATACAGTTTTAAAATTGCGTAATAACGCTAAATATATAAGAAATCATCGTGGGATTACTCATTCCATTCCTGCAGTGATTCTTTGGTCATTCCTTATAAGTGGCATCTCTTTCGCCTTCTTTTCAGACGCTCCATATTTGCATCTACTACTTTGGTCATTTATTGCAGTCTTTCTTCATGTCTTTGTAGATATTTTCAATGCCTACGGTACACAGGCATTACGGCCCTTCACAAAAAAATGGGTAGCGCTCGGCATCATTAATACATTTGATACCGTCATTTTCTTTATCCACCTACTCGCGATTGCTTGTATGCTCGTAGGTTCCCATAAAGGATATACTGCCTTAGCAGCGTATATATTGATGGTTGTTTACTATATCGGGCGGATTATGATGCATAGAAACATACGTAGCGTCGTATATAAACGTTTCAATAACGTTGAGAAGATAATCATTTCTCCTTCTTATCGATTTTATCATTATCATTTAGCAATCGTTACGACTGATTATTACTACGTTGCTAGATGGCATCGTGGTAACATCATGGTATATGATAAGTTCGACCGGGTACCGTTCCCAGATAATGCTATTATGCGTGCAGCTAAACAAGATGAAAACATCTCAGCATTTCTATCTTTCTCCCCAGTTTATCGCTGGGACATTTTCGATTATGATCATTATTACGAAGTTCGATTCATTGATTTGCGATATCGCAGCAAAGATTATTATCCATTCGTTGCAATTGTCCAACTCGACCACAATTTAAATATTATTAGTTCCTATACAGGCTGGATTTTTAGTGAAGAAAAACTTCGAAAAAAGCTGGAATTACTTCCACATTAAAAAAAGCGACTTAAGTCGCTTTTTTTAATGTTTCAAATGATCTTCTTGATTGATTAAATGGCTATATTTCGGATTATTTGTACGCATTTCATGAAGACGCGCTCCATGATTATTAATCCATGTTCTTACAACTTGTTCAGTCATTTCATCACCTTGGTAACGACCCGATTTCGCATAAGTTGTTTGAAAATCTTCCCACAGTAATTCAACCCACGCACGAGCTTGTGCGTAAGAAAGCTTGTCATTTTTGTCTAATAGTTCTTTCGTTAATGCTTCATAAATATCATTCATGTTTTATTCTCCTTTTACCTATTTATCCCTTCATTTCTAAAGGATAGTTTCTTCTATTTTGCACATTCTATAATTGATACTTCTTAAAGAGGTATCAACTGATGATGAGGAGGGCGTTCGCAATGGGTAAACAAGCCGAATTTTGGTCTGAGTCAAAAAACAACAGCAAAATCGACGGTCAACCGAAAGCGAAATCACGCTTCGCTTCGAAACGACCTAACGGCACAATTAACACGCACCCACAAGAACGTATGCGTGCTGCAAATCAGCAGGAAGAGTAGTAACAAAGTAAATTAACTTCCTACACGAGGTGATAAAGATGAGCTACCGTGATCGCTTAGATAGTCGTTCTGAATTATTTAACCATACGTGGACTCGTCCGAAACATGCAAAAGCGCAAGTTAACGGACAGACGCAACAAACCCAGTCTCTCATTATATTGGCGAATGAATGTAAAAAACGCCAATTTTAGAATCTCCTATCTCCTGTAACGCCTACCAAAGATGAAAACCAGAGAGATATTTGCTCTCTGGTTTTTATTTTTCTTGCAATAAGGAAATCGGTATTCCAATTTCTTCATTATCATTTTGCTTATGTCCCCAAGCAAATACCCCATTGAAATAAGTAATTTCAAATAATATACCAGGTTCTTCTACCAATTCATATATCTCACCAATATGGAATTTGTTTATGTCAGTCATATAAGCGCGAGCCATTGCCATCTTTCTCATTAATACATCGAACTCATTTACGATTCCAAGTTGCTCCGCTTTTATCGCTTGCTCTTTCAATACCCCAATTTCTTCCCTTAGCTCATGTGGTGTCATTTCACTGTAGCGCTTTGGCATATTCATCTTATTCCCCTCATCCCTCTTCGCGTTTCATCTGCAAAAACATCTCTATCTCATCAATAGAGAACCCTTTGCGATATAACGCTTGTTTCATCTTATTTTCAAATGTCCATCCATCATACTTCTTATATTTCTCATAATATTTATTCCCATGATAGTGTAACGCTTCTTGTTGCTGTTCGTCATCTTTTTCGTCTTTCAATTCTTCCAAACAAATTTGAATCACATCTCTAGAATACCCTTTACGAACAAGCATTTCGTCTAACTTTAGCTTCATTTGTAAAAAGGAATGTTTTTGATAAGATCTTTTCTTCTTTTCTATAAGAAATAAAGCATTTTCAATTTGCTTTTCCTTCGGATATTCTTGTAAACTATGCGTAATAATTAGATCCTGAACACCTTTATTTAACAACTCTCTTTTAATAACAGTGGGACCTTTTCGATTCACATTACTTTGTGTTCTCGTATATAAAACAGCGTACTCTTTATCATTAATATATCGGTCATGTAATAATTTCGAAACGACTTCAGAGATGATGGCCTGTCCCACTTCTTTTTTTCGTAAAAAATCTTCTATTTCTTGTTTCGTTCTCATTTGATAGGATAAATAAGAGATTGCTTGTAAATATGCTTTTTGTACCTCTTCATTGTACAAAATATTTCCTAACGCTATTTCATCAATTTCTAAACCCTTTTGTAATCCGTGTTTTATTAAGATTACTTGATTCACACTAAACCCGTACTCTTCACCTTGACCTTTATCGATATAAATATTAAACCGTTCTTTCGATCGTTTTTGCACTTCTATTTTTGTAATGACAGCCATACTCTCACCTCTCTATTATTTTAACATAGTTAAGGAACGTTTTTGCTTTTCAAGAATATATATAATGAGGAGGAAATAATTGTGAAAATCGCAATTTCTGGTGGTACCGGCTTTATCGGTAAATACCTTTCTACTTTTTTTATTCAAAAAGGATATACTGTTTACATTCTCTCGCGAAACAAAACTACTGAAACTTCACATCCTAACCTTCAATACGTACAATGGACACCAGATTTACAAATCTTCCCCATCTCCTCTATTGATGTAGTTATTAATCTAGCTGGAGAGTCTATTAATAGTAGATGGACAAAGAAACGACAGGAATCCATTTTAAACAGTAGAATCCAAACAACAAAAGGACTCATTAAACAATTACAAAAACTAAATACAAAACCAAACACATTTATTAACGCAAGTGCTATTGGATACTATGGAACGTCTGAAACCGAGTCTTTTACAGAACAGCATGAGATTCCTGGAAATGACTTTTTAGCAAATACAGTATATTCATGGGAACAAGAAGCATCTAAAGCACGTTCTCTCGGAATACGAACAATCTACGCAAGATTCGGAGTCGTATTAGGTCCAGACGGAGGAGCCCTTCCAAAGATGCTACTTCCCTATCAATTCTATATCGGAGGTACAGTCGGGTCTGGAAACCAATGGTTATCATGGATTCATATAGACGATGTCGTTCGCATGATCGATTTCATCATACACAACGAAGAAATTGATGGACCTCTTAACATTACAGCTCCCCAACCTATAAGAATGAAGGAATTTGGAGAAATCATTGCAACTATCATAAAAAAACCTCATTGGTTACCTGTCCCTTCATTTATGCTTCACACTTTATTGGGTGAAATGAGCATACTTGTACTAGAAGGTCAACATGTATTACCTAGTAAAGCAATTGAGCATGGGTATCAATACAGATTTCCGTCAATAGACCATGCATTACAAAATATACTTTCGCATACAATGTAGTACTTCTAAAACACAGTTTTACAGGGGTCCCTTTCAAAACTTTCATTTTCTAGCATCCGGAGCATTATTACACAAATAATCTTTCAGTTACTTTCCCTTAAATTTCATTAACATTATAAAGTAACAGAAATGAGGTACCTATGAAAATATTGCTCAAACAAGCCATTGTCTATCCTATTACATCCCAAAAATTTCAAGGGGATGTACTCGTTATAGGAGAAAAAATTGCTGAGGTCAAGCCTTCCATTCAACCTACTCAAGATATGACAGTTATAGACGCACGTGCTCTTCATCTCTTACCTGGATTTATTGATGTCCATACCCATCTTGGTCTCTATGATGAAGGTACTGGTTGGGCTGGCAATGATGCAAATGAAACATCTGAGGTTTCAACACCACATATCCGTTCTTTGGACGGAATTCACCCTTTTGATATTGCATTTCAAGATGCGATACAAAATGGAATCACAACTGTTCACGTTATGCCAGGAAGTCAAAACATTATTGGTGGTACTACTTGTGTAATAAAAACAGCTGGAACTTGTATTGATCATATGATTATTCAAGAACCTGCTGGCTTAAAGATTGCCTTTGGAGAAAATCCTAAAAAGGTCCATAGTAATGGAACAAAAGAGTCCATTACGCGTATGGGAATTATGGGATTACTTCGGGAATCATTCTATGAAGCACAGCACTACGGGCATGAAGCTGATTTTCGAATGCTTCCTATCTTAAAAGCATTACGCCGTGAAATACCCGTACGTATCCACGCTCACCGAGCAGATGATATTAGTTCTGCTCTACGCTTTGCAACAGAGTTCAATCTTGATTTACGTATTGAACATTGTACAGAAGGACACTTTATTGTTGAAGAACTTTCGAAACACAATTTGAAGGTTTCAGTTGGCCCCACGCTTACACGCCGTTCTAAAATCGAACTAAAAAACAAAACATGGGATACTTACCATATATTATCAAAAAATGGAGTGGAAGTTTCCATCACAACAGATCACCCCTATACACCCATTCAATATTTAAATATTTGTGCTGCTGTCGCAGTAAGGGAAGGATTAGACGAAAAAACGGCACTAGAAGGAATCACTATATTTCCAGCGCGAAATTTACGTTTAGAGGATAGAATTGGAAGCATTGAGGCTGGAAAAGACGCTGATCTTGTGCTCTGGACCCATCATCCTTTCCATTATTTAGCCAAGCCTGTACTAACCATGATTGATGGAAAAATAATTTACAAAAAAAATAAAAAAAACTAGTTTATTTTTTTGACTAGATAAAGTATTATACGATTATAAACTGAATGAAACCATAATCAATTTGTGTCGTGATTATCATTTTCAAATTGATGAATGGGGAAGGCAAATGGTGCGCCACCAGCGTTAGAAACTGGTTCTAGTGGGTTCGATTCCCACCCCGAAATTTTTTAAAGATTGATATAAAAATTTCGAGGGTGGGGTGTTTTTTCGTCATGCTACCCTCGTGTGAGGAGGAGTTAGTATGTTGAAAAAACGCGACTTACACGACAGCCACGTTCTATACGAGTTAATGGTGGATCCAGCTGTCTTCCCTTTTGTACGTCAAAAGGCTTATTCTTATGAGGAATATTTATTTTTAACGAAACAAACGATTGAAGCTGAAGAGCGTGGGGAATTAATTTCACGCACAATTTTAGATGAATGGGGTAACCCTATCGGAACAATTACTTTATTTGATGTGCAAGAAAAAGCTGGATTCCTTGGAACATGGCTTGGCAAACCTTATCACGGAAAAGGCTACAATAAATTGGCAAAAGATTCATTTTTTAGCGAACTTTTCTACGAGTTAGATATTGAAACGATCTTTATGCGTATTCGCAAAATAAATATTCGTTCTATTAAAGCTGCAGAAAAATTACAATATGTAAATCTAGCAAACGAAACAAGAAAAGCCGTTTATGATGAAATTAACGCGAATGAAGAAGTATATAACTTATATGAGATTCCAAAAGATCAATATACACTTGCTACAATGCGAGATACAACGTTCCAAGATTCTCATCACTTAAAAGAAGCGTAATCTAAATTTTCAGAAATAATAATTAACCATTAACATTTTGATATATACGTATATCACCCCATGTCTTTGGAAACGATAGATAGTGACTTTAGGACACGAGGTGATTTGTAATGGATAAAAAGAAACGTGACAAAGCAAAAAATGCATTATCTAGTACACAAGAAGTTCTCTACCAACGAGAATTTCGTAAAGCAGATCGCGCAGCGGGTTATCGCTCGAAAAGTATTTAAAGTGAGAATGAATAATTAGAAGTTCTCCCCCCTAATTATTCATTCTCATTACATATTTTTTCTACGTGATAGAGTAGGAAAAAGGTTCCTTATTTATAAGGAACCTTTTTTATGTGGATAACGTTATCCACATAATTTATAGAATTGTGAATAAATTCTATAAACCCTTCACAAGTTTATATGCTGTAACGCATAGTAAATGTTAGAATTGTGGATATTTTTCTAAAAATTGTGGACAATGTGGATATAGTTGTTAATATTTCGACTTTACTGTTTAATGAAAGCGTAATCTTCATGTGGATAAGTTACTACTTTATCTTATAAAACAATAAAGAACCCTCTTTAAACATATAAAAGAGGGTTTCATATTAAGTAAATAATTGTGCAAGAGCAGGTGATTTAATAGGTATATGATTCGGTTCTACATGATTTTCTGCCAAAATTGTATCCACAATATGACCAGCTGGCTCTGGACGATAAATGCTTTTCATCGCTTCTTTCATTTGAAGAAGCTTCATATCATCTTGTAATAACGCCTCTGTTTTTGCAAAAACCTCACTATCATCACGAATGACAACTGCAGCTCCTTTTCTTTCAAAGTACATCGCATTTTCATTTTCTTGTCCTGGAACAGGCTTATATAAAATGACAGGTACTTGCAATGCTGCCGCTTCACTTAACGTAATACCGCCTGGCTTTGTAATCATACAAGAAGTAACACGGAATAGTTCATCAATATTTTCAACATAACCAAATACTTTTAATGCATCAGAATTTTTTTCCTGTAACCCTAATAAATCCTGTTTTAACGCTTCATTTTTCCCACAAACGACAACTACTTGTAAATCAGGTACTGACATAAATGATTGGCATAGTTCTTTTACACTTCCTAATACCCCATGAGCACCTGCTACAATTAGTAAAATCTTTTTATTCTTACATAACTGATATTTATTATATATAATGTCTGGATTGATCTTTAGCTCAAAACTACTACGAATCGGAATTCCAGTTTCAACAATTTGCTCCGCAGGCACACCAATATCAATCATAACTTTTTTCACGTGATCAGTTGCTACAAAATAACGATCTACTTCCCGATGAATCCATATTTTGTGCACACAAAAATCCGTTAATACGTTATAAACAGGAATTGAAATACCTGTTTGCTTTTTTAACTCTGGTACAGCTATGATTGGAAAGGTATTAATAACAATATCCGGTTTCTCTGCTTGTAAAAGTAATTTCAAACGTTTTCTTCCAAAATTCGCATACCAAGATGCTATTTTTTTATCATAAATTTTTTCTACGCCATAATAAAACAAGCGGTATAATTCTTTTCCTATTGTATAACTTTTTAAATATAAATATTTTGTAATATCGGTTATAACTGGATGAGATTCTCCGAACAGATCGCATACAATTACATCTTTAATTCCTTTTTGGCGAAATGTTTGTTCTAATGTTTTCGCTACTTGCACATGACCATTACCGTAATGTGCAGTTAATATTAAAACCTTGGGGTTTTTTATCAAACAAATCCACTCCTAGCTTATTGTTTCTCCATATTGCATATACGACAATAGGAAAAACATTTTCCTTAAAAATTACATAAACAGATTCTAATACTTCTCTTTCAGCTATGTACCTGTCGTGGATATGCAAAGCATATAAGATTGACCCCTTAATCCTATCTGTGCTCATATCTTTACATTATACTTTCCTATAAGAGCTTTCGCAATAACTTACAAATGTTCTCTATTCCATGATACTCACTCTTTTACTTCTTAATTCTTTTTACTATTTTGATTTCCCTTTACAATTATGTAAATTTCTCCACTTATTCCTTACAAAAATATGGATATTCTATTTTCAGTATACTCTTTTCTATATATATACTCTAGGTTTTATTGTCAAGAAAGCAAAAAGTCTAATCCAATATTTGGATTAGACTGCTTGTAAAATATGTCTTGCTTGTTCTACATTTTTTTCAGTAGGTGGTTCTACATTCGCGAGTGGATACTTATGCCCAAGTGCCTCCCATTTATATACACCAAGCTTATGGTATGGTAGCACTTCAACTTTCTGAACATTAGACAGGCTTTGAATAAAGCTAGATAATTTTTGTAGATCCTCTTCATTATCAGTAATACCAGGAACTAATACGTGTCGTACCCAAATCGGTTTATTTTTATCCGATAAATAACGAGCAAATTGTAAAATATGTTCATTTGGTTTTCCTGTTAATTTACGATGTTTCTTTGAATCAATATGTTTCAAATCCAATAAAACTAAATCTGTGTAATCCATTAAAATATCTAGCTTATTTTGGAATTCTGGTTCTTCAGAATAACAACCACCCGAAGAATCAATTGTTGTATGAATTCCAACTTCTTTACATTTCTTAAATAATTCAATTAAGAAATCTAGCTGTAATAATGGTTCCCCACCACTAACTGTTATACCGCCTCCGGAAGCTTCAATAAAAGGAAGGTAACATGTCACATCCTGCATTACTTCTTCGACTGTTATTTCTTTTCCTTTACCGATCTCCCACGTATCAGCATTATGACAATATTGACAACGTAATAAACACCCTTGTGTAAATATGACATAACGAATTCCCGGGCCATCAACAGTACCACAAGACTCTACAGAATGAATTCTTCCTTTTACCATGTTACTTCCTCCTTTATTGAAACAGCCTCCCTCTGCTATTTATAAAATGCAGAGGGACACTTTTTTCACTTACATGCTTTCATGCATTGTACGGTTAATTACATCAATTTGTTGTTCACGAGTTAATTTAATAAAGTTTACAGCGTAACCAGATACGCGAATTGTTAATTGTGGATATTTCTCAGGATGTTCCATTGCATCCATTAATGTTTCACGGTTAAATACGTTAATATTTAAGTGATGGCCTTCTTTTACTGCATAACCATCAAGCATTGATACTAAGTTACGTACTTGTACATCATCTTCTTTACCAAGTGCTTTTGGAATAATAGAGAATGTATTAGAAATACCATCTTGTGCATCTTCATATGGTAATTTAGCCACAGATAATAATGAAGCTAATGCACCTTTTGTATCACGTCCATGCATAGGGTTCGCACCTGGTGCAAACGGTTCTCCAGTACGGCGACCATCTGGAGTGTTACCAGTTTTCTTACCGTATACAACGTTAGATGTGATTGTTAAGATTGACATTGTATGAACAGAATTTCTGTATGTTTTATGTTTACGAAGTTTATTCATAAATGTTTTCACAAGATTTACAGCGATTTCATCTACACGGTCATCATTGTTACCGTATTTAGGGAAATCTCCTTCGATTTCAAAGTCAACTGCAATTCCATTTTCATCACGAATTGGTTTTACTTTTGCGTGTTTAATTGCACTTAAAGAGTCTGCTACTACAGATAGACCCGCGATACCTGTTGCCATTGTACGAAGAACATTTGTATCATGAAGTGCCATTTCAATACGCTCATAGCTATACTTATCGTGCATGTAGTGAATAACATTTAATGTGTTTAAATATAGACCCGCTAACCATTCCATTGTCATATCAAACTTATGCATAACTTCTTCATAATCTAATACTTCAGAAGTAATCGGTGCGTACTCAGGACCAACTTGTGCTTTAGATTTCTCATCTTTACCACCGTTAATCGCATATAATAATGCTTTTGCTAAGTTTGCACGTGCGCCGAAGAACTGCATTTGTTTACCAATTCTCATTGCAGATACACAACAAGCAATTCCGTAGTCATCGCCGTAGTCAGCACGCATAATGTCATCATTTTCATATTGAATTGCTGATGTTTTAATAGACATTTTCGCACAGTAGTTTTTAAAGTTCTGTGGTAATTGTTTAGACCAAAGAACTGTTAAGTTTGGTTCTGGAGCTGGTCCTAAATTATCTAATGTATGCAAGAAACGGAATGAGTTCTTTGTTACTAATGGACGACCATCTAATGCCATACCACCGATAGACTCAGTTACCCAAGTTGGGTCACCAGAGAATAATTCATTATAATCAGGTGTTCTTGCAAATTTCACAAGACGTAATTTCATAATGAAGTGATCCACAATTTCTTGTACGTCTTCTTCTGTTAAAGTACCATTTGCTAAATCTCTTTCAATATAAATATCTAAGAATGTAGAAGTACGTCCAAGACTCATTGCAGCTCCGTTTTGCTCTTTAATTGCTGCAAGGTATGCAAAGTATAACCATTGGAATGCTTCTTGTGCATTTGTTGCTGGCTTAGAAATATCAAAGCCATGAGAAGCAGCCATCTGTTTTAATTCTTGAAGTGCACGCATTTGCTCAGATAACTCTTCGCGTAAACGCATTGTATCCTCGCTCATTACACCGCCAGTTAAATCTAAATCAGCTTTTTTTGCTTCGATTAAATGATCAATACCATATAACGCTACGCGGCGATAGTCACCGATAATACGTCCACGTCCGTATGCATCTGGAAGACCAGTAATAACACCTGACTTACGTGCATTTCTCATTTCTGGTGTGTATGCATCGAATACACCTTGGTTATGAGTTTTTCTCCAATCTCTAAAAATACGACTAAGTTCTTTATCCATTTCGTATCCATAAGATTCACAAGCTTGTTCCGCCATACGAATACCGCCATATGGTTGTAAAGAACGTTTAAATGGTTTTTCAGTTTGGAAACCGACTACTTTTTCAATATCTTTATTTAAATATCCTGGTTCGTGTGATGTAATAGAAGAAACGATTTTTGTATCCATGTCAAGAACGCCACCGTTTTCACGTTCTTTCGTTGTTAAATCCATTACTTGATCCCAAAGTTGTTTCGTTGCTTCAGTTGCTCCCGCTAAGAAAGATTCATCCCCTTCGAAAACGTTTACATTATTTAAAATGAAATCGCGAACATCAATCTCTGCTTTCCATTTTTCACCTTTAAAGTTTTCCCATGCGTTTTTAACATTTTCTAATACTTGAGTCATCCTAATCTCCTCCATTTTTGATTAGTACAGGACTAAGATTTTTTATATAACAGCTTACACACTTAGAATACTACTTTTTAGTGAAAGTGAACGAAATAGTTGTGACATGTTTGTGAAATATTGAGCAAACTACTATATGTATAGTGTTAACTTCATTTAAAAGTCTTTAAAATTAACCCTTTCCTTAATTGTATTTTTTTGGTATTCTTATATACGAGTCCTATTTTGTAATATAAGAACAATACCCATTGTAGAGCTGTAATACTCTTATCTCCTAATCTGTTATAGTTTTTATAACAGAGCAAAAAAGTGTACATATGTTGTACACTTTTTTTGTTACCTATAGAATATCCCTTTTTCTATTTCCATCATGGAATCCACCACGACTGCCTGTTAATACAATTAATTGCTCTAACCCTTCTATATGATCACCAATAATTCGGAGTACAGCTGGCGGATGACCTATTTTTGCAAAATGTTCACTGGGACGAATACGGTTCATCTTATCGACCTCAACACGACTTACACATGCGACTTCAAATCCTGATAGAATAGCTTTTACTTGGGCTACACACGGTGCCAGTAAAGACCTATACCCAATTCCTTTCAAACATTTCTGGCTAAACGCATTAGGCACAGCAATAAGAGAGCCTACTCCTAAATCTTTTCTATCACAAGCTAAATTTAATGCGTATTTAAATGCAGTTACAAGATGAAGCGGTACTCTTAAATCTAAATAATGATTTAGATCATTTAATGCGACATCCATTCCATCTGCAATAGCTTTTGCAAAAGGATATAGCTCACTCGCTGGAATAACAAAATCACCGTCTATAAATAACACAATTTCTCCTTTTGCAAAATACGTTCCAAGTGAGCGCCCCACATCATTTCCGAGTGCTTCTTTATATACAATTGTCGTTGCTCCTTTGTCTTTTGCAATCGTTGCTGTTTTATCAGACGAACCATTTACAACAACGATGATTTCAAAAGGTTCAATTTTGCGAAGCTCTTCTATAACGTTTCCAATTGTTTTTTCTTCATCTTGTACGGGAATAATGACCGATAATTGCTTTCCCTTATACAAATGAGATGTAGCACCCCACCCTTGATAAAAATCTTCAAAATCTAAAGTATGATAGACACTTTCTCTTTTCCTATTTCCATCATGATATCTTCCGCGCTCATCGCTATCTACTATCTGCTCTGCTACAGCTTCTATATGATCACCTATCATTCGTTTTTCAGATTGAGAAAGGCTTGTTCCATATGCAGCATGCTCGGTCGGCCGAAATTTATTCGGCGTAATAACATCAATTGCGCAATGACGACTAATTCTCCATTCGCTTTGTACTAGTCGTAAGTGAGCCACAATGGGATTAACAAAACACTCATATCCAATACTTTGAACAACTTCTTTCGTCAGCGCATGAGGTACAGATAATAAAGAATCAATTTTTAACTCTTCACGCTCTAACATTGCATTTAATATTTGACGCCATACTGTCACGGAGTGCGGTTTTTGTTTCTTGAAAAATAATGCATCCAAATTATTTAAAACAATATCCGCCTGATCATGTAAAATTGGATTCAGGAATAATTTTAACTTTGAAGTTTGAATGGCAAAATCTCCATCTATAAATAGTAATACATCACCTATCGCGTGTTTTGCGCCAACTGCACGGCCCACATCATTACCCAGTAGCTCTGTATACTTGATTACTTTACACCCTAAACGATCAGCAACCTCTTCTGTACCATCATTACAGCCGTTTGCTACTACAATAATCTCTACTGGATTTAATCCTTTTGCCGATTGAATAACATCTGAAATCGTATCCGCTTCATTACATACAGGTATAATAATCGATAGTGACTTAGCCATTGTTTTCTTCACGAAACCATTTAATAGTTTCTTTCAACCCTTGTTCCCACGTTACTTTCGCTTGAAATTGAACAAGTTCTCTTAATTTCGTTACATCTGGTCTTCTATTTGGAATTTCTTCAAAGCCATGTGGGTATACCTCTTCGAAAGGAACTTGAACAATCTTTGAAGAAGATTTCGTTAGCTTTTTAATTACTTCTGCTACTTCTTTTATACTCTTTTCATTCTCAGAACCTATATTAATAATCTCACCATTTACCTTCTCGTCCATTGCTCGAATCGTTGCCTCTACCGCATCACTTACATACGTAAAGCAACGTGTCTGCTTTCCATCTCCATATACAAGAATGTCTTCTCCTTGCAGTGCCGCACTAATAAATCGTGGGATTACCCCTGCATACGGACCATCTTTCGCTCTTGGACCATAAATATTAAAATAACGAACAATCGTTACAGGTAAACCTTCTAAAGCGTATCCTAAACATAATGTTTCTTCTAACGTTTTACAAATTGCATAACTCCAACGTATTTTAGAAGTTGCCCCGTATAATCGATCACCCTCTTCAGAAAAGGGTGGCTTTGCCTTACCATATACTTCCGAAGTAGACGCAAAGACTACTTTTTTCTTTTCTTTTAGCGCTGCTTGTAAAATGTTTCTCGTTCCATCAAAATTCGTTTCAACGAGCTCTATACTCTTTTCCATTGTCGTTTTCACACCTAAAATTGCTGCTAAATGAAACACTACATCATGTTGATTTACTAATTCATAAATAGAATTTTTATCTAAAACACTTATTGGAATAACCCGAATTTCTTTCATTAACTCATCATGATATTTATTTTTTCCTTTATAGAAGTTATCAACAATCGTGACATCATAACCTCTTCTCACCAACTCTTCGGCTAAATGCGATCCAATAAATCCTGCTCCACCTGTAATTAAACATTTCTTACTCATACACTCACCTTCTTTATAATTCCACGTGTATCTATTACTCGCTTCACTCCTTTAAAAAGCTTCCAATCTATATTCGAATGGTCAGTTAAAATTAAAATACAATCTGCTTCTTTAACTGTTTTTTCATCCAAGGAAACAGATTGATACACCTTATCTCCAATTTCGGCAGAAGAAATATATGGATCATGGTATTTTATCTCGTATCCTTCTTTAATTAGTAATTGAATAATTGGTAACGCAGGTGATTCTCTCAAATCATTTACATCTTTCTTATACGCAACCCCTACAATTAAAACTGATGCAGGTGATTGCACCACACCTTTTACTTTCCGGACCATTTTCTCTGGCATTTCCTCATTAATTACATGTGCCGCCTCAATTAATTGACTAATTTCTCCATTCTTTTTTATTCTCCACTGGAAATATAAAGGATCTACCGGAATACAGTGTCCCCCTATCCCTGGTCCTGGCCAATACGGCGTAAATCCAAATGGTTTTGTAGATGCCGCTTCAAGTGCCTCATAAAAGTCAATTCCTAAACTTTCACATAGTGTATTTAACTCATTTACTAACGAAATATTGACTAAGCGCTGAATATTTTCAAATAGCTTACACATTTCTGCTACTTTTGGAGAGCTAACTGGAACAACTACATCGAAGATCGTGCTATATAAATCCTGTACTTTTTGTTTGCACTGCTCAGTTTGTCCACTAATAACCTTTGGAATGTCCTGAACAGAATATTGACTATTAGCTGGATCAATTCTCTCAGGTGAATATCCAATATAATAATCTTCTCCTACCTTTTTTCCTGTTTGAGAAATAATCGGAATAATCACTTCCTCGAGCGTACCTGGATATGTGGAACTTTCGAAAATGAAGGTTTGTCCTTTTTGAAGGTTTTGTTGTATATAATGCGAAGCTGAAATGAGGGCACTTAAGTCTGGTTCTCTTTGTTCATTAATTGGAGTTGGGACAGTGACAATAACGTAATCACTATTTTGAAAATCAGCAATACCTTGATCCGGTGTATTTACTATTAATCTTTTGCTATTCAATAAACTTTGTAACAATTTAGAAGAAACATCCGAGATATAACTTTCTCCTTTTATAATTGATTCTATTTTTCTAGTATCTTTATCTAATCCAACTACTCTATGTCCTCTCTCTGCAAAATGAACTGCCAAAGGAAGACCAACATATCCTAATCCGATAATGGCAACTGTACTACTAACATTCATCTGTATTCTCTTCTTCCTTTCTCAATTGTTGAATGATATTTCTATCCCGCTCTCCATCTGTAAAACTTCCGCGCTCGTCTGTGGATTGCAATAAATATGCAATTGCCTCAAGTTGATCACCGAAAATACGGTCAAATGCTGGAATACGCCCATTTACAAATCCATGTTGCTCTGGGCGTACTCGATTTGTTTTTATAACATCTACAAATTCTACCGCTGTAATAGAGAACCCCTCCAAAATAGCTTTCATTTGAGCTAATGGTGGAATAATCAAAGAATCATATCCGATTTTCTCTATTACCTTTTTATGCATAGCATGTGGTACTGCCGTTAATGAGTTATTCCATAAATCTGGTCGTTTCGCTACTAAATTCACAAAATATTTTCCCATGCTAATTGGGTCGGCCGGATGAAACATATCTAATAAACACTGTAAATCATTTAATGCCACATCATTCCCATCTTCAATAGCATGTAAAAATGGAATTAGTTTTTTCCCCGGAATAGCAAAATCACCATCGACAAATAAACAAATATCGGCCGTCGCATGCATAGCTCCTATCGCTCGGGCTACATTATGTCCGAGCGCTTCCTCGAATTCAATAACAATGATATTCTCTAACTTTGCTTGTTTAATTGTCTCAACGTCCGCTCCATTCGCAACAACTATAATTTCATCTACACCTGCTTTTTTCACTTCTTGTATAACAGATCTTATAGTCGTCTTTTCTTCTGATACTGGGATAATCGCACTATATTTCGCTTTTTTCTTTTGTAATAAAACTGGTTTATACTTTCCTACAAACCCTCTATCCCTATTTCCTTCCGAAAAGCCACCACGCTTACCATATATTTCGATTACGTATTGCAAAGCACGTAAATGATCTCCCATAATACGACTAGTCGCTTTTGGATAAGGGGAACCAGGTGATGTGCCAGTATGAACAGGACGCACTTTATTTGTATGAATGACATCGACCGAAGCCATATCGACAATATCTACTCCTCTAGACATCGCCATCGCTTGAAATAGTGCTGGATCCGCTAAATTCCACCAACCAAACTTCTGAATAACTTTCCTATTCATTGCATGTGGAATTGCGATTAAAGATCCAACAACAAGCTCTTTTTTATTTAAATAACGATTCAACATATATTTGCCAACTGTCGTATAATGCGGTCTCATCTTTAAATAAACAGACCATGTTAAATTATTCACAACAATTTGGTGGCCTTGCTGAATTCCTTTTATGAAACGTTGCAGCTCTTTGTTATCTATAACGATGTCACCATCTAAAAACAAAACAATGTCACCTTTCGCTTCTCTTGCTCCAATCGCCCTTCCAACATCATTGCCAAGAGAATATTTATAATAAATTACACGGCAATGATGTTGGAACGCTATTTCTTTTGTCCCATCTGTCGATCCATTATCTACTACGATAATTTCATATGGCTTCAACTTCTCCACTTCTACTAAAACTTGTGATAAAGTACTCGCTTCATTATGCGCCGGAATTACAACTGATACTCTCATACTTGTATCACGCTTACCCTTCCAAGCGAACATAAGAAATAATAGGAATACGTACAACTACATCTTCCGGTGGTCCATAAGAAGGAGAAGTACGGACACTTACTGCCCCATCTGTCACAGATAACAGAATACCTGCAACAATTTCGACCGCTGTCACAACTTGCACTAACTCACCAACATGGTTACGCAATTCATCAGTAAATAACATATATAAGTCTCCTTTCTTACGCTTCTTTAATTGATATAATACTTGTAAATGGTAATAAAACTTCTGTTCCTATTCCTTCTTGCAGTGTTAAGAAATCATCACCAACTGCTACAATAACACCTGCTAACTGTCCAACTGTCACCGTAATTTCTACGTTTTTACCCAAATACTGCTCTGCAATTTCTTTAAAAGGTGATGTATTACATTCTTTTAATATTTTGCAAATAATAGATTGAAATCTGCTTGATTCAATAAATTCTTCCGTAGCTTGCTTAGAGTTTCTTTGAATAAATCTCGCGAAGTTTTGTGAAAATAAAAGTCGTTCCACAGCAGGTAATAACTTATTATCTAAAAAATAATCTAATTGTCTATTAAACAATCTCGATAACTTTTTCCAATACTTACCGAACAGACACATACACTTCTCCTCCTATGATTTTTAAATTATAAAAATACATCCATACATCTTAATGTATACAAAACAAACTTTTTTGTGATAGGTAAGACATACATTTTTCAGCAAAACAATATGTTCTAATCACACAAAAAAGATAGATGGTATCCCATCTATCTTTTTTTATATCTTAATTTTTAATTGTAACTATCGCAGAGACACTGTAATAAACCGCTCTTGGTAATGCTGCCTGTTCACTTATATAAGCTGTAACAAGAGAACCACCGCTTACCGAAAAATACTTAACAGCTTCTAATGGAATGCCATCTTCTTTCACATCAATATGCGTTCCATCTCGCCAGTCTATTTTCTGCATTGTTGCTGAAAGGTCCCCAGTCACTTTACCAAATTCTTTACCATCCCCCCCTAAAAAAATCCATTCCCACTTTGTTAAACTTAGTACTTGTTTCAACTCTCCAATTTTCTTTCCATCTACATTAGAAAAAACATAGAAATTACGTACTCCCATCTTCTTTTGAACACGTAACAACCTTTCTCCCGAGTGATTATATAAATAAAATTGTTGCTTATGTAGTCCCTTAAAAAGAAAAGAGAGTACAGCTTGCCATACACTTTGAATCACAAAATCATACTCTTCTTTTAAAAACCCTACTGTATTTCCATCTAATCCAAAGTATGTAATTACTTGAAATACTCCTACCTCTTTGCGAACAACAAATTTTTGTTGCTCCAATAATTCAGAAGTCTCTATATTATAATTTTCCTGTTTGAGCATTTTTGATCTTTGTTTTTCTATAAAGCCATATATTAATAATCCAAATGCCGGTAGTACAACACCTATTAATTTCAGATTTTCTTTCTCCAAAGTGAATAGCATCCCTTTTTTATATTCCATCACTAATCCAATTGCGACGATAATCCATACAATGACAGATACAAAAAAAATGCGTTTCGCATTACGTGCGTGATGCTTATGTATACTCATATCCCTCCCCCTTTTCCATTTACCCCGCTATTCGCCGGGCAGTAAGACCCCCACCTCAAAATTCGGCGAAAGCAAAGAGGTTAGGTGGGGGATCAACTGTCCGTAAAGCCCGATTGGTTCAACTAATAATCAGTGGGGGATGAAGAAAACCCCACTGATTAAATTTTCACTTTATTTCATTATCCCATTGCACATACACTTCCTCAATAAAAAAGGACTATCCAAAAGGATAGCCTCTTACACTTCAATATTTCGCAACATCGAATAAATGTCGTTATTCACGTTACCAAACGATTTAATGTTATTTTGAATGTTAGATAATAAAACGACATACACACTTCCATTTTTACTAAATCCATTTAAGCAATTCCATCCTGGCATTACACCGTGATTCGAGTAACTTCCCGGGTCTACATACCAACCAAATCCGTAATCCTTTTTCACGGCCGTAAACATTTGATCATAGCTCTCTTTTGAAATTAACTTTCCAGAGAAGAGTGCTTCATTAAATAAATATAAATCATGTGCACTTGTATATATATCACCACAACCATATAGTTGTGACATACTTGGAATATTAGGTGTTGTCATATTGTTATTTACTATTTTATAACCTGTTGATGGGAACCTTGTTTGCTCTAACGCTTTACCGAAACCAGAATGTTTCATACCAGCAGTAGCAAAAATATGTTGTTTAATATACTCTTCTAACGGTTGTCCACTTACCTTCTCAGCAATGTAGGCAAGTATAGAATAGTTCGAATCGGAATATTTCCACTTCTCTCCTGGACCACCAATACGCTTTTGATTTCCTATCCGCTTTATCAGTTCTTCATGAGAAATATCTTCTTTCCCCTGCTCATATTCGGGAATCCCTGATGTATGTGTTAATAGATGTTTTAGCTGAATACTATTACCTTGTGGAAAATTTGGAATATACTTTGCAACCGTATCCTCTACATTTAATTTATTTTGATCTTTTAATTGCATAATAGCAGTCGCTACAAACGCCTTTGAAATAGAACCAATATAAAAAGTTGTCTCTGAATTATTCGGTACTTGTTTCTCTTTGTTCGCCATACCATATCCTTTATTCAAAAGAACTTTTCCGTTCTTCACAATAACCGCTGTTCCACTAAATCCTGCTTTTTGTAAATATTGATCTAATTGAGCGTTTTCATTAATTTCTTGAGGTGGTCCCTCAGCAGGCTTTTCCACAGCTTGTGCTTGCTTCACTTGTTCTTCCTGCTCTTTTTGCTTTTGTTTTTGTGCTTCTTGCTTCTTTTTTTCTTCTTTCTTTTTTAGCTCTTCTTGTTTTTTCATTTCTGCTGCTGCTTTTAAAGTTTCTTCTTTCTTATTATGCACAACAATTTTTGTATACATGAAATATACAAGTGAAAATAGTAAGACGAGAATGATTGTTCTTTTTATGTATACAATCGGCCGACGTGCTTTCCCATTCGCATTATTTTTTTCCTGATCCATGATTGCCTTTTTCCCCTTATTTACCGATAATTTAATTCCCTACTAAAGATTTATTTTAGTAGATTATGGATACTTCATTCTATGTCATCCCTACTTTATCACGCACTGCACATATTACCAACCTATATGTATAAAAAAGAAAAAGAAAATTTACAAAAGTAAGATTCCCGTTAAATTTTTAACAAAAAAAAGAGGATACCCTCTAAAAAAACTGATGTTATCAATCTTTTTGGATATCCTCTTATCTAATTATTTATACGTGTTTTTTCATATCATCGGCAACAGATTCAACATTTGTACCTACGATAACTTGGACACTCGTGTTACTTAATTTCATAACACCTTTTGCACCAGCACGTTTTAATGCTGCTTCGTTTACTTGACCAGCATCTTTCACTTGTAAGCGTAGACGTGTTGCACAGTTATCAATAACTGTTAAGTTTTCTTTTCCACCTAAAGCTGCTACGTAAGTTTCACCAATTGAGCCTGCAACTGGTGCTTCTTCGCCTTCAGCTAATTCCTCTTCGTCTTCACGACCAGGAGTTTTTAGGTCGAACTTCTTAATTAAGAAGTAGAATACTACAAAGTAAATTGCTGCGTAAATTAAACCGATTCCTGCTAGTAACAATGGTTTTGTTGCAATACCGAAGTTTAAGAAGTAATCGATTGCCCCGGCACTAAATGAGAAACCATCATGGATGCCAAGTGTTGTTGTAATGAATAGAGACAGACCTGTTAATACAGCATGAATTCCATATAATACTGGTGATAAGAACATGAATGAGAATTCAATTGGTTCTGTAATACCAGTTAAGAATGAAGTTAATGCTAGACCACCTAACATACCTGTAACCATTTTACGTTTTTCTGGTTTAGCAGCTGCAATCATTGCGAAACATGCTGCTGGTAAACCGAACATCATAATTGGGAAGAAACCAGTCATAAACATACCTGCTGATGGATCTTTTGCAAAGAAGCGTGCAATATCACCATGAACGATATCGCCAGCTGCATTTGTAAAGTCACCAAGTACGAACCAGAAGTATGTGTTCATTACGTGGTGTAAACCAATTGGAATTAATAAACGGTTTAATAATCCGAATAAACCAGCACCAATTGAACCTAAGTTCACGATACCATGTGCTACTGAATCAATACCACTTTGAATTGTTGGCCAAATTTGACCGAATACTAATCCTAAAAGAAGCATTACGATTGAAGTAATGATTGGTACGAAACGTTTTCCAGCAAAGAATCCTAACCATTCTGGTAGTTTAATCTTATGGAATTTGTTGTATAGTAAACCAGCAACAACCCCTGCAATAATACCACCGAGTATGGCCATATTAATTTTCGGCGTTAATGCCGCTGCTTTTGAAACCTTTGTCATTGTATCTGCTAATTTAGTTGGATCTACTGAACCGACTAAATCTTGAACACTTTTTAATTTATCATTTAACTCTGCTGCTGAATATGTCTTACTTAGAGCATTCGTTGTATTTTGTAAAACAAGATATCCGATTGCTCCGGCAAGTCCCGCTGCTCCACTACCGTCAATAGACAAACCGATTGCAACACCAATTGCAAAAATAAGTGCTAAATTATCAAAAATTGCTGCACCGGCCTGTGCCATAACAGGAATGTTAAATACGTCTTCTTGTCCTAAACGAAGCAATAATCCTGCTGCTGGTAGTACGGCGATTGGAAGCATTAACGCTTTACCAATACGTTGTAGAAACTGCAACATTTTAATTCCCCCTATCAAATTTATGAAATCGTTATCATTATAAGTACGCCTTAGAAAACGCTTTCTATTTACATAACCATAATAACATATAGTTGTATAGATGTGTAGTTTTTATTTTTGAATTTTTTATGGATAAATCTCCTATTTCCAAACTGTTATATAAAAGGAAAATTCTCCTTCTTTAATACAGGATACTCAAAACGAAAGACCCACGATATAACATGTAACTTTCGTTTTATCATTCCACTTTTTCATGTTATTATTTATTTCCGAGCATATCGGGAAAAGTAAACTTAGTTAATTCGAAATAGGAGCGTTGGTACTATGCAGTGCATTGAAACAAACAACTTACAACAGTTGTTAGAACAAGTAAAACCATATACGAAAAAAGGAAAGCTTGCTACTTATATCCCCGAACTAGGAAATGCAAATCCCGATGATTTAGGGATTGCCATTTTCCATAAAGAAACAGAATACATCCATGCTGGCAACTCACAAACACTATTTACTCTTCAAAGTATTTCAAAAGTAATTACACTTGCACTTGCCCTTTTAGATCGTGGTGAAGAATATGTATTTTCTAAAGTTGGAATGGAACCAACTGGTGATCCATTTAATTCTATTATTAAGTTAGAAACGACAAGTCCTTCTAAACCACTTAATCCTATGATTAATGCAGGGGCACTAGCTATTACAAGCATGTTAACAGGAAAAGATAATGAAGAAAAGATGGAGCGCATTCTTCATTTTGTACGTGAAATAACAGATAATCCTACTATTAATTATTCTTCTAAAGTTGCCAATTCAGAATTAGAGACAGCTTACTTAAATCGTTCACTTTGTTACTATATGAAACAAAACGGAATTATTGATTGTGATATCGAAGAACTGATGGATTTATACACTCGTCAATGTGCAGTTGAGGTAAACTGTATCGATTTAGCACGTATCGGTTTAATTTTTGCGATGGATGGATATGATCCATATAAGGAAAAACAAATTATCCCTAAACATATTACAAAGATTTGTAAAACATTTATGGTTACATGCGGTATGTATAACGAGTCTGGTGAATTTGCGATTCGTGTTGGTATCCCCGCAAAAAGTGGGGTAGCTGGTGGCATTTTCGGCTGCGTAAAAGGCGAAATGGGAATTGGTATTTTCGGACCAGCTTTAGATGCAAACGGAAATAGTATCGCTGGTTTTAAAATTCTTGAACTTCTTTCTGCTCAAGAAGGTTGGAGCATTTTTTAATTGAGAGTAGTTATCCTGCTATACTAGCAGGATTTTTTATTTCATAAAAACCTCAACTTTATCAGCTATCCGTGCCCTTACAAAAACCGTACTGAAAGTTTCTCTATATCATGCATATTTGCTCCCCCCTCCTGAATAATATAGTACAACCTAGCGCTATATGTGGAGGTGTGAAAGATGAAACTAATATTTCAAATGGGAAAACAACCTGTTCTTGAAAAGACAATCCTTCTTTTTATATTGAGTATTGTAGAAAGCTTGAAGTTAAAAGTTGTTTCACTCGACGAAGCTCACCGATACATATTCAATTTAGAAGTACTTGAATTATTAATGGATCGGAACATCGATGATCAAGTACTTGAACTTATTCATTTCGGGATGGGACTTGAAGACATTTATCATGTGCTTCCTGAAGAACTTGAGCATACGATTGAGGAATTAAAGTGGCTTTGCATTCAAGTATTAAGTGAGTACAGTATGCATGAAGAATCCGAACAATTAATTGAAGATATACGGTAAAAAAAGCACCTATGTAGGTGCTTTTAATGTTTTTTCAAACTATTTTTATACGCCTCAATATTTACTGGTAGCTCTTCCTCTTCCAAAGTATGTTCATTTACATCTTTATGAATGAACGCACCTTTAGGTGGTTGGTGATCATGCCCTTTTTTCTTATGATCAAATGCTTTCCCGCGTCCCATACAAATCCCCCTTTCTTAAAAGAAATCCGTATTAGTATGGAGAAAAGTACGTCGATATATGCAATCCCTTGCTGTATTTCCAAGGAAATACTCGAACCTTGTTTTCTACTCTCCTTACAACAACTGATCGATCCCAATAAGAATTAATAACACCCCTGCAATTATCGTCGCCCATTTCCCTAAGTATTCTGCTAAAAATCGTTTTCCTACATACGCAAAACCACTAATACAAATAAAACTAAACACCCCAGAAATAGTTGCTGTAAGCCATAGATTCAAGTTTGTTACCCCAGCATCAAACCCACCTGCAATATTATTAATAGACAACGCAACCCCTAAAACAATTGCTTCTGAAAAACTAATTGTTTTAGAACCATCAAAATCTGCTTTTTCTGGATCACGTAAAATGCCCATAAGTACATTACTATCTTTAGAACCTACAGTATTTCTTTGCCCCAAGAAAGGCTGGCACAAAATAAACACACCGATTATACCTAAAACGATTGCTCCAATTAGGTTTGCAGTAAACTCTGAAATAAATAACGCTATCCAGTTCCCAAAAAAACCAGCTAATAAAGTAAATAAAAACCCAAAAAATGCGATGATAAAATTGTTAAGCCACGAAATTCGAATTTTACGAATGCCATATGCAATCCCAACACCTGCATTATCTAAATTAGAAGCAATACCGATTAAAAAAATTGAAAATAGACCTGCCGTACTCATAAACAGCCACCCCTTTTTCTCACTTTTCCATGCATCTTATGAAAATGTTGAGCAACTGTGCCTGTCTGTTTCATATACATGTAATAAATGCTCAACATTCTTTCAACAATAAAAAAGGAGTGCCTTCACTATGCCTAAAGAAAATCCCAATGAGCGGCTTAGTATATTAATAAAAAAACTTTTAAAAGAACGTGCCTTATCCATGCGCCAATTAGGAATGCATACAAATATTGATCCCGCAACAATCTCAAGAATTATGAATGGTAAACAACCGCCAAAACAAAAACATCTACAAAAATTTGCAGAATGTTTGCAAGTTCCACCCCAATTGTTATTTGATGAAATGTATCCTGATTCTCCTCACATAAATAAAGAAAAGACGGATATGTACACATCTCTTGATACCATTCAGCAAACGCTGCAATCCTCTAACTTATTCGATTTCGACTATACAACAACGCGTGTAAAACAAGAACTCGAAAACTATGAACGCTATGCTCAAACAACAGAAGGTGAAAAACGGATTCATGAAAGTTTTGCAAGTAAATTAGAACAAATCGATAGCGCTGGCCCTTTTATTGAACAATTAACGGATATGTATCAACAATTTTGCAATGAGGCTATTTCAAATGAGGAACGTGCGGTTCTCGGAGGCGCATTATTGTATTTCATTTTATCAACAGACATTATCCCTGATTATCTCTTTCCAATTGGCTATTTAGATGATGCAATTGCTGTTGAATTAGCGAAAGAGAAATTAATCGAACTAAAACGAAAGACATAGAAAAACAAAGAACTATTTCAGTTGTTTCGGTTCAACTCTGAAATAGTTCACTAAAAAATCGTACAAGTATACATACCTGTACGATTTCAACATACTCATCTATTTTTTGGTATGACACCATTCATATATAAATGCTGTTATCACTTTTGTAAATTCAATTAACTGTTCAATTTCAACTTTCTCATTTACAGAATGAGCTTCTTCTAATGTACCTGGTCCGTATATAATTGCTGGAATGTGAAACTCACTAAACCACCCGCCGTCAGTTACCGTTGCAGACATATCTAAAATTGCATTTTTAGATATGATTGATTCGTGTACTGAGCTAAGCATTTTTACAGCTGCATGTTCACTATCTACTTCTAAAGAAGGGAAAATTTCGCCTCGATCCACAATCATCGATTCTCCGCCCCACTTAAATTGTGGCGGATTTTCACTTAACCATGGATCGGCAGCCGCTACTTTACCAATATACGCTTCAATTTCTTGTGCGATTTGTTCATGTGTTTCATTCGGATAAAAGTGCACTGTTATCCATAACCGGCACTCATCCGCAATAAACGCTGCATGTCGACCACCTTCAATAACAGCTGGATTAATTGTTGTTGTTCCAGATGGATAGCCTTCATATGTTTTCATGACTGCCCAATGACGCTCTAATTCTTGTAAACTTTGCACAATTTTCATCATTTTTTCAATTGCACTCGCTCCGAATAAACGTCCTCCAGCATGGATCATTTGCCTGCGTGTTGCATCATGAAACGTTTGGGGGCTTTTCACAGTAATCCATCCAGTAATTACGCCGCCCTGTCCTTGCATATGTAAATCACTCGTATCCACTACGACTGCAAAATCAGCATCATAACCTCTTTTGCAGCATTGAAGTGTACCTGCCTCTCCAACTTCTTCCCCAATTACGGATTGAAAGATTAAATCTCCAGGTAATTCAATGCCAGCTTCTTGTAAAAGCTGAATAGCAAATAGTGCCCCAGCCAGTCCCCCTTTCATATCTGCCGCACCACGTCCAACTAACCAACCATCTTTTATAAATGGCTCAAACGGATTCGTTTCCCACGCCTCATCTGCTGTCACTTCAGCTACATCCATATGTCCATTAATAATAAGACTTTTATGTGTGTCACTTTCTAGCCCTTTTCTAACCCCAACAACGTTCGGGTCATTCGGATATACATCCCATTTATCAACACTAAAATTTCGTTTTCTTAGAAAATCTGCAATAAATTCTTGTGCCTCATTTGTGTTTCTCGCCGGCGGTGCTGGTGTTTCAAAACGAATTAAAGTCTTTGTAAGCTCTAGTAACTCATCTTTTCGTAAATCAATCCGTTCTAATAGCTGTGAAACTTCTTGATTCATCGCTAATTCCCCTTTGCATACTATAGTATGTTTCCAGCTTTATTTTCACAAAAAAAGAGACTGTTTACAAATCTTACAGTCTCTTTTTTTAGCATAAGTTTCTAATATATTTATAAACTTTCTGCTTCTGTTGTATTTACTTTTTCAACATGTTCTATCTTGCTTCCCTTATTTTTTGTCGCACGGTAAAACAGTAAACAAACAATCATAAATGGAATTCCACAATATAACGCCATTCTTTGCTCTGGGATAAAAGCCATAGCAACTATAACTGTTACATTTAATGTTAATGCAAGCAGTGGTACGAATGGATACAGCGGTGTTTTAAATTTCAAGTCCTTCACATCCCCGCCCTGCTTAATGTATGACCTTCTAGCTAATAAGTTCGATAGAGCAATAGATGCCCAAACTAATATCGCCCCGAACCCGGCAATAGAAAGTAGCCATAAATAAACTGTATCTTCCGCATAAATACCTGATAGTAATGAAAGACAACCTACAATTGTACTTACAATCAATGCATAAATAGGAACACCATTTTTAGATAACTTACCGAAAATTGGACTAATCATTCCTTGATTAGACATAGACCATAGCATACGAGAAGTTGCATATAATCCTGAATTCGCCACGGATAGAACCGCTGTAATAATAACGAAATTTATAATATCGGCTGCATAAGGAATACCAATTTTATCAAATACAACTACGAATGGACTTTCTATCACTCCTGCTTGCTGCCAAGGGAATAAGCCTGCAAGAATGAAAATAGATAATACAAAGAACACAAGTATACGCCAAACTGTATTATTAATTGCCTTCGGGATCGTTTTCTCTGGATTCTCACTCTCTCCAGCTGCAATACCAACTAGTTCCGTTCCTTGGAAGGAAAAATTAACTGCAATCATCGTAATTAAAATGGCTGATAATCCATTTGGAAACAACCCACCATAATCAGTAAAGCTAGAGAACATCGGTGCTGGTTCATTTCCTTTCATATCTAGAAAACCAAACATTGCTGCCCCGCCTAAAATAATAAATGCAATGATTGTAATTACTTTAATACTTGCAAACCAAAATTCAACTTCTGCAAAACTTCTTGAAGATAACGCATTGATAGCAAAGAGAAGCACCGCAAACGCTACACACCAAATCCATGACGGTACATCAGGAAACCACCGTTTCATTAAAATACTAACTGCAATCAGTTCAATACCTATCGTAGCAGACCAGTTTAGCCATGACATCCAGCCGACTACATAACCCGCTGCAGGGGAAATGTGCTTTGTAGCATACGTTTGATAAGATCCTGCGTCAGGCATCGCAACAGCTAGCTCTCCAAGACAGAGCATCGTTAAATACATAACAAATCCTCCAACAAGATACGCTACAATCGCTCCTCCAGGCCCAGCTTCATGAATTGTATACCCAGATCCTAAAAAAAGACCGGTACCAATAACTCCTCCAAGTGCAATCATAAAGATGTGCCTGCTTTTCAATTCCCGTTTTAACCCTTGGTTTTGATCAATCATATAAATCCCCCCTTTTCCCTTTGGAAACCCATTTCATGTAAGCGTTTTTAAAAATATTCATAATAAGAATACTTATTGAAAAGAGCAAAATACATAGTATCAATCACTACCTGTTATTAAAAGATCATCCCTCACTGTTATTAATAACTTTTTATCAGCGATAGCTTGTCCTTCTACTACTTCTAATGATTCGATATATCCACTGATTCCTACTTTAATTTCTACTTTCTGTTTATCTATTGTTTCAATTAACGCTAATTTCTCCCACTCGTATACGTAAGAGCTTTCCGTAACAAATAACTTCTCTACTTTCCCGTAACAAGGACTATACACGCCTTCTATAACCATCTTCACTTTATAAACTCCTCCTTCTTATTAATTGGTACTGAAACGTTGCATATCCCTCCTTTAGAGATTTCAACTATTATTTATGCAAAATGCGTACCAATCTCCAATTCCTATTTAAAATGAAGGTTTCTCAAAAAAAAATCTTCATAACCGCAAAATTTTTCTATCATTTGAGAAATTTTAAAGGAAAAATAGCAAAAAAATTTTGCGATTTTATAAGAATTTTAATAAAATTATAAAAAGTCAGTCTTCATAGGGTGAAATGAGGAGAAGATAATCTATGCGTACAGAAGAAATTAATTTTAAACAGATCATTGAAATGAATATGCTATATGAAACTTTACTCAATGAGCTCGATATCGGGATTCATATTATTAATGAGGAAAGTAAAACGATTATCTATAACCGCAAAATGATGGAAATTGAATCAATGGAACGCTCAGATGTGCTATATAAAAGTCCTTTAGAAGTATTCGCATTTGAAGAAAATAAAAATAGTACTCTTATAGAGGCATTAAAATTAGGAAAAACAAACAAAAATATAAAACAAACGTATTTTAACAATAAAGGGCAAGAAATTACAACGATTAACAATACTTTCCCTATAATAGAAAACGGAAAAATTAAAGGCGCTATTGAAATTTCAACAGAGATTAGCCATTTCAAACAAACAATGAAAACGAACCTTTCTCGAAAACAAAATAATAAATTTACCTTTAATCACATAATCGGTGATTCTAATGCTATTCAATCTGTCATTACAGAAGCAAAGAGAGTAATTCGTACATCCTCATCCATACTTCTCGTAGGAGAAACAGGGACCGGTAAAGAACTATTTGCACAAAGTATCCATAATGAAAGCCAGCGTTCAGGCAAACCATTTATTTCACAAAACTGTGCCGCTATACCTGATACACTCATGGAAAGCTTATTATTTGGTACGAACCGAGGTGCATTTACAGGAGCTATCGATAAAGCTGGTTTATTTGAAGAAGCAAATGGAGGAACTTTGTTATTAGATGAGATCAACTCATTAAGTCCAGCACTTCAAGCGAAGTTGCTACGAGCTATACAAGAAAAAACAATACGAAGAATCGGAGGCACACAAGAAAAAGAAATTGATGTTCGTATCATAGCAACTATTAATGAAGATCCTCTTGAAGCTATTACACACAATAGATTACGGGAAGACTTATATTACCGATTAAGCGTCGTTACTTTATGTCTCCCGCCTTTACGTGAACGAAAAGAAGATATTCCTGATCTTGTGCAGCACTTTATCGAAAAGTACAACATTCAATTTGGACTTGGCGTAACGGATCTAGATGTACATGTAAGAGAATTCTTGTATGCATATGATTGGCCTGGAAACGTACGAGAATTGGAACATATCATTGAAGGTTCGATGAATTTAGTTGAAGATGAAAATATCATTACAGCGTTTCATCTTCCCACTCGCTTTCGTGAACGAATAAAAAAAGAATTCAATATGCAACCTTCCCTAACTAATAACGAGAATGATGCACCTAAAACGTTAAAGCACACAATAGAGACAATGGAGAAGAACTACATCAATCAAATTCTGACAGAGTATCACGGTAATATTTCACAGGCTGCAAAGTTTTTAGGATTAAGTAGGCAAAACTTACAATATCGAATTAAAAAATTGCATTTACACATATGAAATGAAACTTTAATCAAATGTAGGATGAATCCGCTTCCAATCGCAGATGAAAATTGGGAAAATATGCTACAATAAACATATAACATACTAGAAAGGAACGATATATATGAGTAATGATAACAAATTAAAGTTATTACAATACTTAGCCTTCTTCCCTACCCTTGTATGTATGATGTTACTAGTTGATATGAATGCTTATCCTTATGCAAAACTATTAGCAACAATTAGCGGCTCCTTTGCAGCTATTATGCTTGCTGCTTTTTGGAATTTGAAGATACGTATGAAGAAAGAAAAATCTTCTTAATGCCAAAACAATAAAAAAATCGAGCTTACACAGCTCGATTTTTTTATTGTTTATTAAAATTCAACATTCTCCAAATACAAACCACTCGCCTCAGCAAGACAATTAATTTGATTACGTTGTTTTTCCTCTAAAATATTTGGGATTGCGTCCGCATCTAATTGTCCTAATCCAACTTCAATTAATGCTCCAACAATTTTTCGTACCATGTTATGAAGGAATCCGTTACCACTTACTCTAATTTGTACAAATCCTGCTTCTTCCATCACTTCAAGTGTATATACTTCTCGAACCATAGACTTTTTCTTTGATTTCGCATTTGAAAAAGCAGTAAAGTCATGTGAACCAACTAAATGTTTCGCAGCTTCTTTCATGCTTTTCACGTTTAATTTTTTATTCACATGCATGCTGTATTTACGCATAAATGGATTTGTATGCTCTTCATTCCAAATTTTATAAAGATACGTTTTTGCTTTAGAATTGTAACGAGCATGGAAGCGATCTTGTACTTCTTCTACATTCGTAATGCTAATATCGTTGGGTAAATGTTGATTTAAATATTTTTTCACTTTATGTTCGACTAACTTCTCATCACTTTGAAAATTAGCAACTTGATTCAAAGCATGTACACCCGCATCTGTTCTACTACAACCGATAATTTCAATTTCTTTTCCGATCATTTCAGATATGACACTCTCGATTTTTCCTTGAATTGTATTATCGTTATTACCGAGACGTTGCCATCCTTTAAAACGTGCACCATCGTACTGAATCGTTAATTTATAATTATTCATTTTACTCTCCTTCATAGAAAATATTCCCTCATATCGTGAGGGAATATGAATAAACTTTACTTTCTAACAAGCTTCACTACATTTTCTACATGAGCTGTATGCGGGAACATATCAACTGGTTGCACATACTCCACTTCATAACTCTTCATTAATGCTTGTACATCACGTGCTAATGAAGATGGATTACAAGATACGTAAACAACTTGTTTCGGCTTCACTTTTAAAATTGTTTCCAGTAATTTATCGTCGCAACCTGTACGAGGTGGATCGACAACAATTACATCTGGACGCCATCCTTCTTTTACCCATTTCGGTAACCATTGTTCAGCTTTACCTGCTTCATATTTCGTATTTGTAAATCCGTGACGCTTCGCATTTTTTCTTGCGTCTGCAATTGCTTCTGGAATTACATCCATACCACGTACTTCCGCTGCATCATTTGCAAGCCAAAGACCGATTGTACCAACACCACAATACGCATCTACAATTTTTTCATCGCCTGTTAAAGCCGCTGCTTTTTTGGCTTCATTATATAAAACAACCGTTTGTTCTGGATTCAACTGGAAGAATGCACGTGCTGATAATTCAAATGATAAATCACCAAGTGTTTCTTGAATTACTTCTTTTCCAGCTAATTTAAATGTTTTATCACCGAAAATAACAGATGTTTTACGCCAATTCACGTTTTGCATAATTGATTTAACAGCTGGCATCTGTTTTTGTACTTCTGCGATAAATTGATCTTTATTTGGTAATTCTTCTTTTGTTGTAATAAGTGTAACTTGTACTTCCCCTGTTTGAACTGCAGTACGTGTCACAATTGTGCGTACTAAACCTTTTTGTTTTTTCTCATTGTAAATAGAAACATTTAATTTTTCTAAAATACGTCTTACAACTTTTGTCGCTTCATTCGTTGCTTTATGTTGAATCATACAATGAGCAATATCAATTAACTGATGTGAGTTTTGTTTATACAGCCCTGTAATAACCTTTTCGTCTTTACGTCCCACTTGTAATTGACTCTTATTACGATAATGCCATGGATTTTCCATACCAAGCGTTGGACGAATTTTCTCTTCCAAACTGTTGTTCATATACTTCTCAAATGCTTGTACAACAATATCACGCTTTTGATTTAATTGTTCTTTATAGTCTAAATGTTGCAATTGACAACCGCCACACTCTTCATATACCGGACATGGTGCTTTCACACGATGTGGTGAAGCTTTACGAACTTTTTTCACTTTCGCTTCAGCGAAACCACGCTGAATTTTCGTTGTTTCAGCAACAACTTCTTCTCCTGGTAATGCTCCTGGAATGAAAACAACTTGTCTCTTAAAATAACCAACGCCTTCTCCGTTAATCCCTAGACGCTTAATTGTCACAGGAAATGTTTGACCAACTTCCAACTTACTCTCATGTTGTTTTTGTATCATTATTACACCTCTACTCTATACTTTTCCATAAATATAACGCTGCATAACTGCAGTATGGTTCACACTCTTGTTTCACGTTTTCTAAAAACGCATCACCCGGTTTATCATCTAATTGAAATACACCTTGTACTGCACGCTGAATCCCAATGTCTGCTTTCGGAAACATATTTTTCCGTCCAAGCCCAAACATTAAAAAGTTTTGCACTGTCCATGCACCAATCCCCCTAATTGGTAACAATTGTGCTGCAACCCCTTCTTCTGTTTCGTTTTCTATTCTAGTTAAATCTAACTTACCACCTATAATATACTTTGCTAATCCTACCATATATTCAGCTTTTCGCTGACTAAATTTCTGCTCTCTCAATTCTTCAATTGAAATATTTGCTACTATTTCTGGAGTAGGGAAAAAGAATACACCGTTCTTCTCTGTTCCATATCGTTTTACAAATTGCTCTGTCAGCACAGTAGCAAATTTCAAATTTATTTGTTGATGAATAATACAGCGAAGTAAACATGCAAAATAATCGAATTCTAAAATAATTGGAGTATAAGCATATGTTTCAAATAGTGGACGTAATGATGTGTTTAAAAAATGATCTTGTATATCTTGAAACGGTTCATTCCAATGAAAAATGGCCTTCATTCGTTTCATTACTTTCTCTGGATCTCCTGTCTGACTAGAAATCCAAAATTGTGGATTTTGCACAGTACCAATCCCTTGCAAGCGGACAACAATCTGTTCCTCGTCTATACAAAGCGGGACATACATGACTTTCTCATCTAATTGAATGACGTTTAGTGGATCAAAAGATAAACGCTTTAACACTTCTTCAAAATGGTACGGATACTCTAACGTAACATGTTCGCTCCACATACGTTTCCCCATCCTTTTTACACATCATTATAGCATGAGAAAACCGCAAGCATACATGCTTACGGTTGATTGCTTTTTACTAAGTCATCTAGACTTTTAAAATGATACCCTTTCTCGCGCAAATCATCAATGATTTTCGCAAGCGCTTCTGCATTATCTTTTGATATTGCATGAAGTAATAAAATAGATCCTGGATGAATCATCGTCATTACATTATTATGCGCATATTGCCATCCTCTTTGCTGATCCACTTTCCAATCTAGAAATGCGAGTGACCAAAATACATTATAATAGCCCATTTCTTTCGTAAGAGCTAATGTTCTTTCACTAAACACACCTCGCGGAGGGCGTACATATTTCACTTCTTTTTGTCCAGTGACTTTTTTAATTTCTTCCGTTACACTCGTTAATTCTTCACGAAGTTTCTCATCATTTACCGCTGTGAAATCAGGATGACTCCACGAATGATTTCCAATAATGTGTCCTTCATCCTTCATTCTTAATAGCAAATCTTTTTGCGTTTTAATATAATGTCCTGTTACAAAGAAAGTTGCCGGTACTTTTTTCTCTTTTAATACATCTAAAATCTGGCCTGTGTATCCATTCTCATATCCATTATCAAATGTTAAATAAATATCTTTTTTCTTCGTATCCCCTAAATAAAATCCGCCATTTTTTTGTAGTAAATTTGTATATAATTTCCCTGCATCTGGTACTGTTTCATTTTTAGGACGTGGGATCCCCCAGTTATGTGGAGTATTTGTATAAGCCAATGCCGAAACTGGAACAAGTGCCATCATAATTGAAAAAATGAGACCTATATATAACCATTTATATTTCATAAATAGTCTCCTTTCCATATATAATCGTACCTGTAGTTTCTGTTGCTGTGCATTCTTTCATGCTGAACATGTTTTTCTATATATACCAAAAAAATGCATCTCGAATCATTCGAGATGCATTTTTTTACTTAAATACTGGCTCTTTAAAGCTCGCTAATTTTTCAAGTGATGTCTTATCAACATCTGCATGTAGGCTATTACCATGAGAGTCCATCGTTACAACTGCTTTAAACCCATCGATACGTAAATGCCACATTGCTTCTGGAATACCAAATTGTAAGAAATCAACATCTTTCACTTCTTTAATACATTCGGCATAATATTGCGCTGCACCACCGATTGCGTTTAAATATACACCGCCGTGTTCTTCTAAAGCCGCTAATGTTTTCGCACCCATACCGCCTTTTCCAATAACAGCGCGAATACCGAATTTCTTCATAATATCGCCTTGGTACGGTTCTTCACGAATACTTGTCGTTGGACCTGCCGCTTTAATTTGCCAATTGTCATTTTCATCTTTCACAACAACTGGACCACAGTGGTAAATAATTTGTCCATTTAAATCTACTGGACAATCGTTATCCATTAAATGCTTATGGATTGCGTCACGACCTGTATACATCATGCCATTAATTGTTACAACATCACCAACGCGAAGTTCACGAATTTGCTCTTCTGTAATTGGCGCTTGTAATACAATCTCACGTTGCTCTGTTTTTTCTTGTGCTTCTTGCTCCAGTGTATCCTCACCTTCTTGATATAACCAATCCATAATTTCACCTGTTTCAGGATGGATCGTTACGCCAAGGCGGCGATATGCCCAGCAATTATACGCCACAGATACATAGAAGCTAGCTGGTAGGCGGTTATACACGCCAATTTTACAGCCAAGTAAAGTTGTTTCTCCACCAAATCCCATCGTACCAATACCAAGCTTATTCGCATTTTCTAATACGTACTCTTCAAGTTTTTGTAACTCTGGAATTGGATTGACATCATCTAATGTACGGAATAATTGATTTTTTGCTAATTCGTAACCTGATGTGCGGTCTCCCCCGATACCAACACCAATTACACCTGCACTACATCCTTGACCTTGTGCTTGATATACTGCATGAAGAAGGCATTTACGAATCCCTTCTAAATCGCGGCCAGCTCGTCCAAGCCCTTCTAATTCACATGGTAAGCTATACTGAATATTTTTATTCTCACAGCCACCACCCTTTAGTATTAAACGAGCATCAATATAATCTTTTTCCCATTGTTCAAACTTAATAACCGGTGTACCTGGTCCTAAATTATTTCCACTATTGTCTCCAAAAAGAGAATCAACAGAATTGGGACGAAGTTTACCATCTTTTGTCGCCCGCTCAAGCGCGTTATAGATAGCTTCCTTCAACTTTAATTGATTCACACCAATTGGTGTATAAATTTTAAATGTTGGCATCCCTGTATCTTGGCAAATTGGCGAGATGTTATCATCAGCCATTTTAATATTATTTGTAATTGTGCCAAGTGCCATCGCAGAACGAGTCCCTGCATTTTCTCGCTCTTTCGCTTGTTGAATCGCACGACGAACATCTTTCGGTAAGTTCGTTGACGTTTCAACAATTAGTTGATACATGCTTTCTTGAAGCTTTTCCATTGTTACTTCCCCCTCAATTGTGAACGCTACCAAAACGTTATGAGATGAAAATCCCATTGTTATGCTCTTCAGCTTTTTATTTGTTTCAGGCTATTCAAGCATAAATGAAATTTTTCACAACTTGATTATACCTCTTTTTCTATCGTCCTTCTATTATCCGCACAGAAAAAGGCTACCAAATTGGAATTGGCAGCCTTTTTAATATATTATTCGTCTTTTTTAAATTGCTCACATTTTAATTCTAATTCATCTAGCATTGCAAGAAGACGATCTACATCTTCTAACTCTACTTCTTCAGGTTCAATTGTATCAATTACTTCAATGAACATATTTAAACGTTCTTTTAAATATACTAATTGTGTATCTTTGTCTTGAATTGCTTTTCCCATGAAGGCACTCTCCTTTTAATTCGAGTTGCTTTTATTATACCGCAAAAATGATTGCTATGGGTATGTAATTTCATCAATTTTGTCACAGTCATTCATTCAAATGTAAGCCCTCTCTCTTTTTTCACAAAAAAGTTTCACTTTATAAAAAGCGCATATTCTTCTATTATAGAGAATGGACAAATTGTTATTTCAATAGTCAAAGGAGTATTTCATATGACGATATCACAAAAAATGAAGCCGATTACTCCTTCTTACGATCCATGGGAAGCGTATATGGACCTTGAAGAGTACGGCAAACTACTATTAACAAATGTTGAGTTTACAACGACGACGTTATGCAATATGCGCTGTGAGCATTGCGCTGTTGGTTACACGTTGCAGCCGAAAGACCCGAATCCGCTTCCGATGGATCTTTTATTAAAACGATTAGATGAGATTCCTCATTTACGTTCTTTAAGTATTACTGGCGGGGAACCTATGCTTTCAAAAAAATCCGTCGACAACTATGTAACACCACTCTTAAAATATGCCCATGAACGAGGCGTTCGCACTCAAATCAATTCAAACTTAACTATAGATTTAGCACGTTACGAACAAATTATTCCTTATTTAGACGTATTGCATATCTCTCATAACTGGGGAACAATTGATGATTTCGTTGAAGGTGGATTTGCAATGATGGAGCGTAAACCTACGTATGAACAACGTGCAAAGTTATTTGAACGAATGATTACAAATAGTAAAGCTCTATCAGATGCAGGTGTACTCGTATCAGCCGAAACGATGCTGAATAAACGAACTCTACCACACATTGAACATATTCATCGTCAAATCGTTGACGAAATGGGCTGTAAACGTCATGAGGTTCATCCAATGTATCCAAGTGATTTCGCGAGTAATCTAGAGATCTTAACAAAAGCTGAAATTCGTGATGCAATTGAGCATTTACTAGAAATTCGCGATGAAAATGTATGGATGTTATTTGGAACTTTACCTTTCTATGCTTGTAGCGATGACGAGCGAGACATCGCCACATTTAAAAAATTACAAGAAAGTAAAAATGTCACTGTTCGTAACGATCCCGATGGTCGTTCTCGTTTAAATGTTAACATTTTCGATGGAAATATTATTGTAACTGATTTTGGTGACGTTCCCCTCCTAGGAAACATACAAACAAACACATTACAAGAAGCTTATGATAAATGGAGTGCTTCAAAAACAGCAAAATCATTAAGCTGTCACTGTCCTGCAGTAAAATGCCTTGGACCGAATGTTCTTGTAAAAAACAGCTACTATCCGACAGAAGATTTCTTATCAAAAACAGCAAATATTACATTATAAAAAAAACGTCAGCTTATAAGCTGACGTTTTTTTATATTATTGCGAGTGAGAAGAAGAAATGAATTTAAAGAATAAATGATCATGAATTGGAATAGCAGCTCCAATTCCTTGAGAAGTAATATTTTTTACAACGAGCCTTTTTTGATTTCCCTTTAATACAAGGTATACTTCTCCAAACGTTACTTTTCCTTTTTCATTTACTGCTGGTGTATAAGCATATAAATATCCAAGTTGACTCGGACTAATATTATACACACGCTCATGTCCTGTACCATAACCAATGGTCGTCTTAAATGAAAGCGGCAATTGTACTTTTTCAAGTGCTTTGAGAAGCATCATTTTTTTCACATCTGTAGCATCTTTCATATCCGCTGTTAAATCGCCTTCAACTGTCTTCTGTGTTTCTTGTTTATAGCGTAGCGGATATAGGCGATCTCCTCCTCGATTATCGTATACGTTGCGATTTACTTGTTTATATTCCCAATTAATCGATGTATCAACCGATTCATAATTCAAAGCCCATTGACCTAAATAAATTTTCGCTCGGTACCCTACCGCAAGCGGTGCATTCGAAATGGTCGTTTCATTAAACATTCGAATTAAGTCCGGATTTTCAATTTTAATATTTGCTGTTTTCAATAGTTCTTGAGCAAACTTACTCGGCTGTAAACGCGGCAAATCTTGCGCATCATTTGGAAACGTATTGTCTTTAGAAATATTTAAAACAGATGAAGGCATTTTTGTTTCTACCGTTGTCTTTGCAAAACTCATGTTAGGAAATAATAGAATAAACGAGACCATAGTTGAAAGACATATGCTGTATACTCGTTTCACCTGTCTGGCTCCTTCCTACGTAAAGGTATATACTACTTTGTTTATTGTTTTCTCTCAGCACAATTGTTATGCCTATTTTTCATAATAAATAAAAACCAATTCCCATAATGACATACGCCGCTAATAAAGTGCCTCCTTCAAACCAGTTTGTATCACCATCATTTGAAATCGCAATCGTTAAGAAAACAGCGGTAATCATAGAAACAAGTTCTGGTATGGTAAATACTAAAGGCATCCTGTTTGCAAAAAACATGGATAACAGTACTAATACAGGAGCAACAAACATGGCAATTTGTAATGTAGAACCTACTGCAATTTCGACTGCAATATTTACTTTATTTTTATAAGCCATAATAATTGCAGATGCATGTTCCGCTGCATTTCCAACAATCGCAACGATAATAACCCCTATAAATAGTTCTGACCAGCCAAATGATTTCGCGACTGTTTCAAATGTATGCACGAGCGCCTCTGACACATAAGCTACCGCAATTGTTGCTATCGCTAAAATGAGTAATGCTTTCCCTTTCGACCACTCTGGTTCTTCCTCATGAGCGACTTCATCACTTTTATGCTGATATACACCGCGGTGCGTAACTAACTTAAATAGCAATGCAGCAAGGTACATAATAATCATAATAATCGAGACACCAATACTTAATTGATACGTCTTTCCAGCGTCCATCTTCATTGAAAAAATCTCTGGAATAACAAATGCTACTACTACAGCAAAGATTAATAAAGCTGAATTATGCCTTGCATCATACACATTAAAACTTTGTCTTTTGTATTTAAGCCCCCCTACAAAAAAGGATAGCCCTCCTACTAATAATAAATTTCCAAGTACAGAACCCGTTAAAGAGGCTAACACCACCTCAATTAATCCTGCCTGAAGTGCAAAAATTGAAATGATTAGTTCAACGGCATTACCGAATGTAGCATTTAATAATCCACCTATTCTAGGACCAGAAACAATTGCCAAACTTTCTGTCGCTCTCCCCATAAAACCCGCTAATGCGATAATCGTAATACAATACACAGCGAACATAATTGTTTGAGGCCAATGAAGTGTTTTCCCAAGTACAGACAGTGGTACACCTATAAGAGCCACGATAAGAAATATTTTATTAAACATGCTTTTCATCCTTCCATCGTATGTATTTCTCCTCGATATTATTATTATTCTTCTCCTAACTTGTCCGATTTCATCACAATTGCGTTTAAAAAATCGGATTGAAGAAAACAGTATGAAAGATATTTAAATTATCTTGTTTAAACAGACAGAATTATAAATTGTGAAAAGAGGTTAAAATTATGCACTTAAAAGAAAAAATCGCAACTATTATTCAAGGTCAACGTACTGGTGTATTATCTACAGTACGAAATGAGAAACCTCATAGCGCCTTTATGATGTTTTTCCATGAAGATTTTGTACTGTATGTTGCAACAGATCGACAATCAAAAAAGATAACAGATATCGAAAACAATCCAAATGTACATGTACTACTTGGGCGTGAAGGAAAAAAATTAGATGAAGATTATATTGAAGTGGAAGGCTTAGCCTCCATCGAGGAAGACTCTACATTAAAAAACAAGTTTTGGGATAATAGCTTAAAACGCTGGTTACTCGGTCCTGAAGACCCTAATTATGTACTAATTAAAATCAATCCTGACACAATTTATTACATCGATGGTGCCGGTACGACGGAGCCCGAGTTTTTACGACTATAAAATAAAACAAGCCCCCCTTTAGGTGGGCTTGTTTTGTCGAAAAGTTCTTCTGAAAAAAACAATAAAATAGGTGGAACTTTCTAAAGATTCTGTTATATAATAGCAGTAACTTAAATAAACTGTATTAAAACAGATTGAGAGGAGAAATAACATTGATGAAAAGAGAAGAACGCAAAAACATGATTGAATTTATTGAAAAGAAAAAAGGGATTGAGCGTGACGAATTATTGTTTATGACAGACGATGAAGTGGAACATATTTATAATGTAACGTACTTTTTATATGAGGAAATTGCAGAGTAGTATAATAATCCCCACCTTATTAAAAATATAAGGTGGGGATTATTTCGTTATTAATACATGAGAATCGTTTTCATGTATAATAATGTAAGATTGGAGGAATTTTACTATGAGTTCATGGCTCTTATTCGCACTATTATCAGCAATTGCTGCTGCCCTTGTATCTATTTTCGGAAAGATTGGTTTGGATGGAATCGATGCCAACGTTGCTACGACAGTTCGTTCTATTATTATGGCATTATTTATGGTAGGCGTTATTATTATACAAGGTAAATTTCAAAATATTGGCGACGTACTGCTAAATAAAAAAGCACTGCTCTTTATCACATTAAGCGGAGTTGCAGGTGCTTCGTCATGGCTATTTTATTTTCTTGCCCTCAAAACAGGGAAAGTTTCACAAGTGGCCCCTGTCGATAAACTAAGCGTCGTATTCTCTATCATTCTCGCTATGATTATACTCGGCGAAAAGTTAAACTTTATGACTGGTATTGGTGTTGTCTTTATTACAGCTGGTGTACTATTTATTGCTTTCAGCTAAAAAAACCGCGATTAGCGGTTTTTCTTTTTCTTTATGTAAAACCCTACAATACATGTAACAACTATTGAAATGGATAAAATCCATATTCCATAATGATGTAAACTATACTCAACGAAACGCCACTTCTCTCCTAACTTCCAGCCAAGTCCAATAAAAACACTGATCCAAATAAGCGCACCACCGTAAGCATACAAACAAAAACGCCAAAGTGTTAAATTCGACATCCCAGCAAAATATGCTGTTAAATGACGTACTCCCGGGATAAAGTAACCAATCATTAAAAGAAATGGGCCATATTTTTCAAATAAAATATGTGTTTTTTCAATGTGATGTTCTTTAATCCTAACTTTCGGCCCATATTTTTTTAAGACAGGGAGTCCAAGTTTCAAGCCTAATATATAGCTTAATGTAATGCCCAACATTGCACCAGCCATCCCACTTAAAAACGCAGCAGTTCCTGACATAACTCCTTTTGAAACGTTATAACCAACAAAAGTCAATAAAAACTCATCTGGTATCGGTAATCCAACAATCCCACCGGCCAAAGCTATAATAATTCCAAAATACCCATAATGTGCGATTAACTCGCCAATATGTTGTTCCATTCGGAAGACACATCCTATGCACGATCGTTATTCCACATTGTGCCCTTTCTATCTTTCAGACAAACATGGTATACATATTCACTATACATTGTTTTTATAATGAACTCTACTTCTATCCATTCCTTTAACAGGAAGAAAGTGAACCATTAATCGGTGAGGATTTGTTCATCCTCGCTCATTCTTAGTACAACATCAATCGTGCGCCAAACTCCCGCCTCCTTCCATTATATTCACCGCTTTTCGAAGCGCCAGTCTTACTATCCACAAATAACAGGATTAAAAAATAAAAATTCATATGCTTGTTTTTTTGTTACAATAAAGGAAAGTTACTTTTCGCAACGGTTTAACTCTCAGGAAAAATGATATACCTAGCAAATACATAGTTTGGTCGATATAATGCAACTTCTACCTATTAAAAGAACATGCACCCTTTACATACAACATCATTTTTCTAAATTATACAGGGGGAACGAACATGACCATTGAAAATCAATTTATCCAAAAGGTTTACTATAAAACATTTTTAACAGAAGAAACTTCTACTCCAGTATCGGAAGTACTCGGTGAAGCATATATAAATGAATCTACAAATGAATTCTCCAATATTTCTAATATCCGCTTTGCTCAAGGTGAATTTTATTACCAAAATAAAGACTTTGAAGCAGCGATATTTAAATGGGAGAAAGTAAATAACGAACTTTCACTTTGGGCAACCAAAAATATTGCAGATTCTTATTTTGAACTAGGCTTCTTACCAAAAGCAGAAGAAATTTATCAATCTATCCAAACGGAAGATACAACTCTTACAATGGAAGTTTCCTTACAACTTCTTTCTCTTTACATCGAACAAGATCGTTTAGGTCTCGCCTTTAAGACAATTAGTGAGGCTGTTGCATTTCAACCTGACTATCCAAACATTACTGCAATTGCTCGCTCATTCTATGAAAAACAAGAAGATTGGAATAACGCTATTGAGCTTGCCGTTCAAGAAGGAATTCGAACAAAATCATTACACTGGTTCGATACTCTAATCCATTATGTGAATCAAGGATTTACGAAACAAAGTAAACCAGAATATTTCTATGAATCTTTAAAAGCTTTATATGCAATTGATCAAGTCCAATTTAAAGAACTTGTTATTGCTCTTTGGAACAGCTATCAAAATGAAAAATTACATCTACCTTGGATTCAAACAATAAATCATTTATTCTTACATATTGAGACAGACAACAATGACGATTGGCATGAAATTGTTGAACGCTATCAAGATACGTACTTTGAATTAATTACTGGTGAGCATTTCATGCATGAAATGCAGGGACTTGTACCCGATCTATTAACAAATTGGTTTAGTTTAACGAAAGCAAAAGATGCCCTATTTGTATCTGCTGCAGTATTAGCGTGGAATGAAGTTTCACCTACAACTTTAGAGTCATTACTCGTAAAAAGTGCGGGAGCCCTACTCTCTAATTCAACAGCTGAAACAAATGTAAATATGGAAACCGTTTCTCATTTATTCGAAACAATTGCTGTATGGGCTGAAAAAAACGATGTGGATTTAAGTCATCAATTTACGTTACTCGTTCATGAACTATGTGATTTAAATGTTACACAATTACTAATAGCGGGAACTAGTGACCATGATAAATCATCATTCATCAATTCAATATTAGGAGAGAACATCTTAACTGAGACTGTAACAACTCCTATTCTATTTAAAGATGATAGCCAAACTGAAATAACAGAATTCACTGCGTTAGATGTACACAATATACCGAACTTTGATGAATTCCATCAAATAATGGCTACACCTTCGGAGTCAGAACTTGAGAAAAAATGCATAGAAATTAAGTTACCAAGTAGATTTTTAAGAAAAAATAAATTTGCATTTCTTATTACGCCATCTGTTCAAGGGCAAGTGGATAAAAACGGCCCATATTTTGAATACTTACAAGCAGCAGATAGCCTTATTTACGTATTAAATTCTGCTTCACCATTACATCTGGAAGAGCTTGATGCATTACTTTATTTACGTGAACAAGTGCCAAATTTACAAATTCATTTCGTATTACACACAAATAATACGACTAATAATGAAAAATTACTAAGTAAGATTAAAGTCCATTTCCCAAATGCACAGTTCTTCCCATACTCTCCTTCACAAGAGAGTAGCCAGCAACTTGGGGACGTGACAGAGTCTATTCTTTCTAATCTAGCTGGACGCGATATGGAACAAGAACGTATAGAAAAACTAATATGGTTTACTCAAAAGACAATCGCATACCTTGTAAATGAACGTGTGGAATTAGAAAATACATTAGTGAAATCAGTACGATGGAATAAACATATCTCAGTGAAACTAAATGGATTTATTAACAATCTTACTGCTCTTGAAAAAGATAAAATTCGTTCTATTACAGAATCTTATCTTTTAACGAAAGAAGAAATCACACGAGATATCCATTCTCAAATTCCCGAATTATTACAGAGCTGTTCTGACCTTGTTCAAGAAGATAGTGATTTCAAATTAGTTCATGAAGAATTAAATACTGCAATGAACGAACGAATTCAAAAACATGTACAGCAAGTGCTTCTACCTAAATTTACTGGGTTTATTCAAGAGTGGATTGAAACAGCACATAATGAATTTATTCAAGCTCAATCTTATTTAGATGAAATGAGTGAAACGTTTAATAAATTATATAAAGAAGAACGCATGAAACTTCCTTGCGATTTCAAATTATTAGATGATTGGCATCGAGATGTTGTACGCATGACAAATAGAATTACAGTATCAAACATCAATATTTTATTACGCTTTACACCGACACAATTTTTCTTAAAGAGTGCGGGAAAACTATTTGGTAACATGCAAAAAAATCAATCTATGCTCGCAAACAAATATAAACAATATATTGAAACGGAAGATTATACGGAAATTGCTCAAATGATTTCAAAACAATTCTTCCTTCAATTTGAAGTATTTGAAGGCGCATTAGAACGAGATATCATGATGTTCTTTAAAGATCCACTTAGCATATTGAAACAAAATGTAGAAGCAGCTCAACTTGAAATAGAGGAAGACGAACAAACGTTAGCAACGTTAAGAAGCAACCCTGAAACTTATCACGATCCGTTAGCATTCTTTAAACTGCAACTATTGCAGCATAAATTCGTTTTAAGTACGAACAGAAAGAATAAAGACGTCTATGAATTTAATGAGTCTCCTACGATTTAACATAAAGTGAAACTTTAATCAGTGGGGGGTCTTACTGCCCATTAAAGCGGGATAAAAAACCAAGCAAACTAAAATTTGCTTGGTTTTTTACTTTAATTCATTATTTTCATATGTTCAAATGGATAATAAATTGCCGCTAATTCTCCTAATACATCCGCTTTATCAATAAGTCCTAAACCATTTCTACTATCTCTGCTTATTAAGCGATTATCTCCCATAACAAAAATCTTATTTTTAGGAACTGTAATCGGTCCAAAGTCCTCTGTTAAATTCATCAGTTTTTTTTCAGCTTGTTTTTTATTACTATACAAATACGCTTCCTCTATCACTTTATGATTCACATATAATTGATCATTTCTCACCTCAATGACATCGCCAGGCAAACCAATAACCCTTTTCACATAAAAATTATCCGTCTTCACAACAATAATGTCTTCTCTCTCATAACTTTCAAATTGCTTTGCCAACTTATTAACAATCACCTTATCCCCATCTTGTAGCGTTGGCCTCATAGATGCTCCTTTTACAGTCGTAGGAAAAAACACAAAAATTTTCGCCAAAAATATCAATAAACATGCAATTGCAATTGTTCCAAAGAATTCGCGCCAACGTTTTTTCTTTTGCATCATTCCACCATCTCATCATCTTTTTACTTTTATTATAAGTACTTCAACTAATAAATTTCTATAAAATTCTGAATTATATAATCATAATATTACAAATTTAAAAATAAAAATATCCAAGAATGTATTATTCTGATATACTATAGCTTGCATTTATTCTATTTTATGTACTTAGGAGGATTTTTTCTATGAAAGTTATGCTTAAAAATGAAAATACTGGCCAAATTAAACAAGCAAAAATTGGTTTTAGCTGGACTGTATTTTTCTTTGGTTTCTTCCCTGCTATATTCCGTGGAGATTGGAAATGGTTTTTAATTATTTTAATCGCTAGCATGTTTACATTCGGATTCTCTAACCTAGTATTCTGCTTTATTTACAACAAACTTTACATCAATGATTTATTAGCGCAAGGCTATAAAGCCGCTGATGAATACAGCCTTTCTGCTCTACAACAAAAAAATATAGTAGCATAATAGTAACGAAAAAAGATACTCCCCAAATAGTCTATCCACTATTTAGAGAGTATCTTTTTATAATCCCACATATACAATACACATTTGAGCCGCTACATATGTAAACCAAATCCAAAGTGGTTCATACTTTAATTTGCGCCCTCCAATATCTGTCACGCCTATAATAAAATCAGAAATCACAAATAGTAAACCACCAAAAGCTGGTATCCACCATATTCCTGTATTCTCGTAGTATAAGGCGAATGCAAAGCAAGCCATTCCTCCAACCCACAATCCGTAAATTAGAGCTCCTATCGTAAATAATTTATCTTGTTTATCATTTCGGATAAAAAAGAACCACCCTATAATTAGAAAGAGTCCGTATACGAGTAAACCAATCCAAAAACCATTCCATGAAATGCCTGTTTGCAAAAATGCTTTTACATAAAAACAATGCGCAAGAGCGAAAGTAATCATCCCTCCAATTAATCTGTGACCAATTGGAATCAAACCTGCCATAAATAAATCTCCTACAGTTGATAACGTCATACCTAGTGCAACCCACGTACTATACTCCACTGATGGATCTTGTAACCATATCCAAATTGCACTTGCTGTTAAAGAAAAACTAAGAATAAGACGTACTGCTAAAGGTAACGGCATATTATTTCTTGTTTTTTTTGTCTGTCCTATTGCGTATATTGCACCAATTAAAAACAGAATGATTTGTCCAATTAACACCATATAAAGTAGATTCATAACATGTTCTCCTCAATAAATGCTTTTTGTATCTTTTTTCGTTGTACCTAGTCTATTATCCTTTTTCTATATAAAAAAAGAAGAACAGTACTGTTCTTCCATTGTAATCGTTTTCCTATTATCTATGCTACTTGTTTTTCTTGCTCCATTTTCTGCTTAGCTGGCGTCCGATTCACCACAATAATTCCCGCGGCTACACATGCTAAACCGAATAATACAAACGAATGAATTGCTTCTCCTAAAATCATGCTCGATAATAACACACCAAATACAGGTATAAAGAACATATACATTGATACTTTTCCGACCTTGTTGTACTTCATAATTGTATTCCAAATGCAAAAGCCTGCTGCGGATAAGAAAGATAAATAGGTAAGCATAAGTATTGCATGTATACTAAATGTAAATGGCGTGATTCCCACTTGCAAAGCCCCTATACATAATAGCCCAATAGAACCAAAAATCATTTGGTATGCTGTCATATAGCCAATATCTAATGTTTTGCTACCTTCTTTCGCCAATATGTTTCCATATGAATACAACATTGCTGCACTAAGAAGTAATAAGCTACCGATTCCAAAATGGAATGACAAACTACCATCACTCGGTACATTTACTAAAATGACACCACAGAAGCCGATAGAAACCCCAATTACTTTTCTCATATTAAGAGCATCATCTTTATATAAAAAATGCGCGAGTAAAATTTGAAAGAATGATGATGTTCCTGAAATGATAGCTCCTTCAATACCAGAACTATAGCTCATTCCAATATAAAAACATATATATTGAAGAAATGTTTGAAATAAACCAATCTGTACTAACTGCTTCCCCGTTCCTTTTTTGAAGCTCATATCTTTTCCTAACGCTTTAAAGAAGAATAAGAGCATGACTCCAGATAAAAAGAAACGATAACCAGCAAATAATATTTGCTCCCCAACTTCTTGTGGCTGAATTCCAAGCTCAGCATAACTTAATTTAATAAAAGGGAATGCGCTCCCCCATAAAAAAGTCGCTACTATCGCAGCAATAAACACGCCAATCGGATGGGTAAAAAATTTCTCTGTCTTCACTTGTTGTCTTCCTTTCCGATCTTTTTATGAACAATATTCATATATACCAAAGGAAATGTGAAAACACAAGTTTTCAGTTTATACGCAAACAAAAACATATCATCTAAAGAAAACATATGCTATACTATAGAATAATTACAACATAATAACTATTAAAATCAGATTCAACAGAAATGCTGCTATCCATTATGGATGGCAGCTTTCGTCGTTTTATAGGGCTTTCGATTTTGATTCTTTTTCTCAATAAGAATTTGGAAGGAGCGAGTAGTAATGAATTCAGAAGTAAAAACATTACAAGTACAAAAGTCTATTTCTCATCCCTCTTTATGGGATACATTAAAGAAACATTATGAACTTATATTTGCAATCGCATCTGGTATTTTCATTTTAGCTGGTTGGTTATTCACAAAGAACGATGCAATGAATGTAGGCATTACTTGCTATATCCTTGCTTATATAGTTGGTGGATATGCAAAAGCGAAAGAAGGTATTGAAGATACAATTGAAGAGAAAGAGCTAAATGTCGAAATGCTCATGCTCTTTGCTGCTATCGGTGCTGCAATCATCGGCTACTGGGCAGAAGGCGCAATTTTAATCTTTATCTTCGCACTAAGCGGTGCAATGGAATCTTATACATTAAGTAAAAGCCAAAAAGAAATTTCAGCGCTTCTTGATTTACAACCTGAAGAAGCATTACGTATTTCAAATGGAACCGAGGAACGTGTTCCTGTTGGACGATTACAAATTAACGACATTATTTTAATTAAGCCAGGTGAACGCGTTCCTGCTGACGGTACAATTCATAACGGTGAAACAAATATCGATGAGGCAGCAATTACTGGTGAACCTATTCCAAATGAAAAAAAACATGGCGATGAAGTATTTGCTGGTACGGTAAATTTACGCGGTGCTATCGAAGTTAAAATTACGAAGCCGAGCGATCAAACATTATTCCAAAAAATTATCCGCCTCGTCCAAAGTGCACAAAGCGAAAAATCACCGTCGCAACTATTCATCGAAAAGTTTGAAGGAACATATGTAAAAGGGGTACTACTCGTTGTTGCACTTATGATGTTCGTTCCTCACTTCTTACTTGACTGGAGCTGGAATGAAACATTTTATCGCGCTATGATCTTACTTGTAGTCGCATCTCCTTGTGCACTCGTTGCTGCCATTACACCAGCAACTTTATCTGCAATTTCTAACGGAGCAAGAAACGGCATTCTCTTTAAAGGTGGCATACATTTAGAACGCCTCGCTTCAGTAAAAGCCATCGCCTTTGATAAAACAGGGACATTAACACAAGGTAAACCTACCGTAACGGATGTATATGTTCGAGAAAATATGACAGAAAAAGAAGTACTTTCTATTACAGCAGCAATTGAAAGTCACTCTACACATCCTTTAGCTGAATCTATTGTGAAATATGCACAACATACGTATGACATTGCATTAAAAAAACCAGAAAACGTTGAAGATGTAACTGGTTTTGGACTAAAAGGAATCTTCGAAAACAAAGCTTATAAAATAGGTAAAGCTGATTTTATTGGTGAAGAAACAAAAGCTTTTCATAATGGTATTTCTGCCTCACTTGAAAAAGAAGGTAAAACTGTCGTTTATATTAGTGATGAGGATGGCATCCTTGGACTTATCGCTTTAAAAGATACGCTTCGCCAAGAAACAATAGCTGCTATTCGCGAATTACAAAGCATTGGTGTCGAAGCAATTATGATTACTGGAGATAATGAAGAAACAGCAAAAGCAATTGCCTCTGAAAGTAATATAAAGGAATATTACGCATCATGCTTGCCAGAAACAAAAGTTGAAACGATTAAAAAGCTAAAAGAAAAATACGGAACAGTAGCAATGGTCGGCGATGGTATAAATGATGCCCCTGCACTCGCTACCGCTAGCATTGGTGTAGCAATGGGTGAAGGAACAGACGTAGCTTTAGAAACTGCAGACGTTGTACTTATGAAGAACGAATTATCTCGCCTTTCCCAAGCAATCCTTTTATCAAAACGAATGAACCGTATTGTAAAACAAAACGTAATCTTTTCACTAGCTGTAATTGCCTTGCTAATTTGTTCAAACTTCTTGCAATTTTTAGCTCTTCCATTCGGTGTTATTGGGCATGAAGGAAGTACGATTCTTGTCATTTTGAATGGCTTACGATTATTAAAAGGAAACAAATAAAAACGGGTCCCTCATAGAGGACCCGTTTTTTCTAATGGTAGCTATTATGCCCGTTCGCACTACTACTCGTTTTATGCTTTGGATGCGAACTGCTCTTTTGTTTATTGTTATTTTTATTGTTGTGGTTCTTTTTATTATTACTCATGAAATATCCCCCCTGTTCCCTATTATTATGGAACAAGAGATCACTTTTCATTACGGGAATTATTGTCACCCGTCCTATAATGATGGAGTAAACCATTAATTTCGCCGCCAAGTAAAATTACCCATCCAGTTAAATAAAACCATAACATTAAAATAATGATACCACCAAGACCACCATATGTATTGGCGTAATTTGCAAACTTATCTACATAATAAGCAAATGAGTACGATACCACAATCCATCCTACAGTAGCAAATACTGCTCCTGAAATGACTTCTCTTCTTTTTAACTTTCGATCTGGTGCAAATGTATATAAAAAACTAAACAATGCAAATAGCACGAAGAAACTCGCTACTAATCGTGTAATGCTCCACACGTAAGAAAAACTATCGGATAAACCAATTGCTTTAAACACCGCTGCCCCAATGACTTGTCCAAACACTGGAACAATTAGCGCAAACACAATCATGAAAATGATTGCTAGTGTAAATACGATTGATAACGCTCTTGTTTTAATAAAAGAACGTGTTTCTGTTACATCATACGCACGATTAAAAGCATTCATAACCGCGTTTACCCCGTTTGAAGCAAACCATAGCATCGATAATAAACCAAATGATAATAAACCACCATTTTGCTCATTTACAACTTTATCAACGTTTACTTCAATTAAGGACATTGCATCTTCAGGTACGTATGGTTCTAATAAATTGAGCACACTTTCTGTTTGAAGGTCAATGAATCCAAGAAGCGTAATTAAGAAAACAAGCCCAGGAAAAATCGCAAGCAAGAAGAAATAAGCGAGCTGTGCTGCCAAGCCCGCTACATCATCGCGCATCGTCCGGTCATATAAATCTTTACCAACCGAATAAGTACGATGTCTCTTCACCTTTTCTAAAATTTTTCTCATATATGTTTAAACGCTTTTCTTCTCTTCTTTATTTTGCTTTAACTCAATGTACGCTTCACTTTTTTTTTCCTCTACATTTGAGTCTTTCATAAATAATTCACGTGCTTCTTTCATACCACCATCTTCAGCAACTACTGGCTCTTCTTCTGCTTTCAGCTCATCTACTTTTGGAGATACAGCTTGAATTTCAATCGTTTCTGGCTTCTCTGCCGGCTCAACTTTTTTCTTACTAAAAATTTCTTTCGTTTCTTTTAACGTTTCTACAACCGACGGCGTCAATTTTTTAATTTCCGCTACTTTCGCTTTCACTACATTTAAATCAGCAAGTTCGCGCCCTTTATCTGTAACAGTTTGCACTTTTTCTTTGATTTTTGCATTTTCACCAATTTCAATCATCTTTGTTTTTGCTTTTTCTGCTGTATTTTTTACTTTTTCACGGTTTTCTTTCTTTAACATAGATACAGCTACACCTGCAGCTACACCAATCGCAATGTTTCGAGCAATATTATTTTTCTTTGCCATATTCCTTCACCCTTTCATTTCTTATGTTAGAAAGTATTTCTTTCTAAGCTTCCTCATATTCCTTGTTCATTTCGAATGAAAGCTAATAGCTTTACACACCCTTCTGTTACAAGGTCATATACTTCTTGGAAATTCCCTGTATAGTAAGGGTCGGGAACGTCTGTCCAGCCACCGTCTGGAACAAAATCGGACAGCCTACCAATATAGCCTCCAGTTTTACCTAAACTTTTTAAATCTGCTATATTCTTGTTGTCCATGGCAATAATATAATCAAACTTTGTTAAGTCTTCTTTTTCTACTTGCCTTGCTTTAATTCCTTCAAAAGTGACTGCATTTTCTTTTAAAATTTTTTGTGTTCCTTTATGTGGCGGATGACCAATATGCCAATCTCCAGTTCCCGCAGAATCAATGACAATTTTCTCTTCGAGTCCCTCTTTTACGACAAGATCTCGAAAAATCGCTTCTGCCATCGGAGAACGACAAATGTTCCCAAGACAAACAAACAATACTTGAACCATATTTTTGTTTCTTCCTTTCTTGGTGCATTTCTTTATATATACTTATAGTATAAACAACCAATTAGTGAATATAAAGGAAATCCCTACTAATTTAATAGGATTGAAAAGATTCGTTAACGAAAATGATAAAAAATGTTAAGATAGCCTTATGTTATTTTAAAGGGGGACACTTCGGTGGATTTATCCGTAAAATCAGAAGAAAATGTTGAATATATGGTCGAAGCTATTAAAGAAAAATTACGTATGGTTAATGCTGGAGCGATGAGAGCTGCTAGCTTTAATGAAGAAATGTACGAAGACCTACGTGACATTTATGAGCATGTTATGAAACGTGAAACATTTAGCATTAGTGAAATGCAAGCTATTACAGAAGAATTAGGTACATTAATTAAAAAGTAAAAAAGGCCTCTCTTATATGAGGCTCTTTTTTATTTCCAACAAATTCATGACAACTCTTCTCTTTCCCTCAACCAACTGTAAAATATTGTACAATAGAAGTAGAACCTCACCTTAGATTTTTTCTACATACATACTACTCACAAATAATAGCAACACTACCATTGCTAACTGTTTTTACTGGAGGTGCTTACTTATGAGCAATTGGTACAGTAAGACGAAAGACCAAACATTAATCGACCTAGAAACAAATGAACAACACGGTTTAACAGAAGAAATCGTAAATGAACGTTTAAAGCAATACGGTTCTAATGAATTAGCTACAAAACAAAAACGCACTTTATGGCAGCGTATTTTCGCCCAAATTAATGACGTCCTCGTATATGTCCTTATTATTGCTGCCCTTATTTCTGCTTTTGTAGGTGAATGGGCTGATGCCAGTATTATTGCGCTCGTCGTAGTTTTAAATGCTGTTATCGGTGTCGTCCAAGAATCGAAAGCAGAACAAGCTTTAGAAGCACTAAAAAAAATGGCAACACCTAAAGCCATCGTAAAACGTGGCGGTGAGCTAAAAGAAATTCCATCCGAACAAGTCGTTCCAGGTGATATTGTCATGCTGGATGCGGGACGTTATATCCCATGTGATTTGCGACTAATCGAGACCGCAAATTTAAAAGTTGAAGAATCTGCTCTAACTGGTGAGTCTGTCCCTGTTGATAAAGATGCAATCTACCACCCTTCTATGCAAAGTGATGAGCAAGTACCATTAGGTGATCAAAAAAATATGGCCTTTATGTCTACTCTTGTTACATACGGACGAGGTGTCGGTGTTGCCGTTGAAACTGGAATGAACTCACAAATTGGTAAGATTGCTACCCTTTTACATGAAGCAGACGATGATATGACACCACTTCAAAAAAGCTTAGCACAAGTCGGAAAGTATTTAGGCTTTGTCGCTGTTGCTATTTGTATCGTTATGTTTCTCATCGGTTTTTTACAAGGCCGGGATACGTTAGAAATGTTTATGACTGCTATTAGTTTAGCTGTTGCAGCTATTCCAGAAGGCTTGCCAGCTATCGTTTCCATCGTTCTTGCAATTGGTGTGCAGCGTATGATTAAACAAAATGTTATTATTCGTAAACTACCAGCTGTTGAAGCTCTCGGTTCTGTCACAATTATTTGTTCAGATAAAACAGGTACATTAACACAAAATAAAATGACCGTTACTCACTTTTATAGTGATAACACATACGATCGCTTAGAAAGTTTAAATGTAAATAATGATGCGCAGCGTCTATTGTTAGAAAATATGGTGCTATGTAACGATGCGTCTTATAATAACGAATCACAAACCGGAGACCCGACTGAAATTGCTCTTCTGGTTGCTGGAAGCACGTTTAACATGCAAAAAGATCACCTAGAAAAGATACATGAACGCGTTAACGAGCTTCCTTTCGATTCAGATCGTAAAATGATGTCAACCGTGCATACATATGATAAAGGCTACTATAGCATGACGAAAGGCGCTATCGATAAACTCTTACCTCGATGTACCCACATATTTAAAAACGGTAAAATCGAAGTTCTAACAGATGCTGATAAAGATCAAATATTAGAAGGCGCTAGGTCAATGTCTCAAGAAGCTTTAAGAGTACTTTCATTCGCATTTAAACAATACAATTCAAACGATGTGGATATAGATCATCTCGAAGAAAACCTCATCTTTATCGGTCTTGTCGGTATGATTGATCCACCGCGAACTGAAGTAAGAGATTCAATTACAGAATGTAAAAAAGCCGGTATTCGCACAGTTATGATTACTGGTGACCATAAAGATACCGCCTTTGCAATTGCCAAAGAACTTGGCATCGCTAAAGAAATATCTGAAATTATGATTGGAACTGATTTAGATAACATTTCAGATACAGAATTAGCAAATAAAATTAATCATTTAAACGTCTTTGCTAGAGTCTCTCCAGAACATAAAGTGAAGATTGTAACAGCTTTACGTGCGAAAGGAAATATCGTTTCTATGACTGGTGATGGTGTCAATGATGCTCCATCTTTAAAGCAAGCAGATGTTGGCGTAGCGATGGGCATTACAGGAACAGATGTTGCAAAAGGGGCAGCGGATGTAGTGTTAACAGATGATAATTTCTCATCTATCGTGAAAGCTGTTGAGGAAGGTAGAAATATTTATCGTAACATAAAAAAATCAATTCTCTTCCTACTCTCTTGTAACTTTGGAGAAATTATCGCTTTATTTTTAGCGATTTTACTTGGCTGGGCGACACCATTACGCCCAATCCATATTTTGTGGGTCAATTTAATTACTGACACACTTCCTGCACTATCACTTGGCGTTGATCCTGAAGATTCAGATGTGATGAAAGAAAAGCCACGCCGTGCGAAAGAAAGCCTATTTAGCGGTAGCGTCCCTTTTCTTATTTTCAATGGCGCTCTAATTGGACTTTTAACGCTAGCAGCCTTTATCGTTGGGGCAAAATTCTATACTGGAGATACAAATTTATTCCCTCTTTTCCCAGAACGAATTGATGAAGATGCTCTATTACATGCTCAAACAATGGCATTTGTTGTTCTTAGTTTCTCTCAGCTCGTTCATTCATTTAACTTGCGTTCAAGAACGAAATCGATTTTTTCAATTGGGATCTTTACAAATAAATATTTAGTCTTCTCCCTTCTTATCGGTGTTCTTATGCAAGTTTGTATCATCTCCATCCCGCCCCTTGCAAATATATTCGGTGTGCATGCATTAACGATGCGAGATTGGGGATTTGTTCTTTTATTAAGTATCATTCCACTTGTTGTGAATGAAATCATTAAATTAGCGAAGAAAAACTAAAAGACAATGAGGACTATTCCTCATTGCCTTTTCATTTATCCTTGTAATTCTTTTTTAATGTTCTCTGTTAATGTAGCCATACGTTTGCGGCTTTCTTCACGCTCACGTTTATTTTGTTCTTCAATTTGTTGTGTTTCTTGCATGCCTCTTGAAATAATGTTCCAAGTTTCCTCAAGTGTTTCCATCTTAATACTAGAAGAACCTGATAATCTTGCTACTTCCACACTTTGCGTTGCGATGTTCTGTGCGTTTTTCTTAAGTAATTCATTTGTACGGCGATCCAGTTCAGCCATAGAATCTGCAACAAGCTTTTGACGCTTCGCATTTACCGCCTGAATGATACCATTTTTAAAGATAGGAATCGTTGTAATAAATGCGGTATTGATTTTACCAATTAATTTATTATTACCACGTTGAATCATACGAATTTGTGGCGCTGTAAGTAGTGCAACCATACGCGCTTTTTCTAAATCATCAATACGCTGTTCTAAAATTTCAACAGAGTTTTTAAGTGATTCTAATTCAATACCTGCTATTTGATCATTATTACGTACGCGCTCTTCATACATTGGAACTAACTCTGTATTTAAACGCTCTAATAACATTTCTCCTGCTACTACGTACTTTTCTAAGTCTAAGTAATATTTTAAGTTTTGCTCATATAAACCATCTAACGTACCAATTGATTTTTTCATTTCATCTTGATACTTCGTAATTTCTACATACACTTTATCAATTTCACGGCCCATCGTTTGATACTTACTAAAGATTTGTTCAATCATTTTATCCGCTTTTTTGAACATACGTGAGAAGAAACCACTTTTCTCTTCTGCAAAGTCTTTGCTATCAAACCTGTCCATAATTTTGCCAAGTTGTTTTAATAATTCACCTGAATCTTCTATTTTTGATAATGACATTGTATGTAAAATTTGATCAGCAAAACGTGAAATTTCCATAGAAGGTTCTTTTCCAAGTTCAATTAATTCTAACTGATCTTTAATATCTACCGCATTATAAATACGTTGTACATCCGCATCTTGTCTAAGTTGTAAGCGAACATCTTGTGCTGTTTGCTCATTTAATTCTGTTTTCGAATCTAGTACGACTGGGTTATTCATATGGTATTCTCCCTTTCCTTATAAAAATGGACGAAATAGTCCTTTTATTGTTTGTGATAAATTTTTATAGGCTGATGAACCATGAAACTCAAGATCGAAATTAACTTCTTCAAGCCAATGTGAATCAAATGCTCCTGCTTCAATATACGGTTCAATATCGTTTCTTCCCGTTGGATTGAAATGGAATACATCTACTCCAATTTGATTTAAAAATAGTAATAAAACAGCATCAGAGCGAGTTAATTCTCCACTCTTCTCATTATTAAATATAACAATTTTCGGTACATCTTGTGAATAATCAAATTTCTCAAGCTGTTCTAAAATATTCGGTGGTATTTGAGAGAGTTGTGCGAAAACATATAGCGCTACATCTTGTTTCGTTTCTTTCGCAATTGGTTTACACATTTCACTTTCACACGTATGGATAATCGCCTCTGCAATCCCATGTTGTAAACCTTCCGGTAAACGCTTATGTGGCCACCAATGGCTATTCATAATTAAATCTGGATGTAATTTCCCCCCGCGGTCTAATGCATCTCGATAATGATATTGGAAATTTGCTTTTTGTTCTTTCGTAAACGGGAATGTATTAATTAATAAACTATTATCAAATGATGTAACCGCCTTTAATCGTTGAAAATATTCTTTATCATTCTTTGAAACACCTGATATTTTCGCAAATAAAGAAGGAATATAAATATGTTTATTTTCAACAAAGAATGTCGGGCGTACAAACGCCTTTTCCTTCGTAATTAAAAAGAGTTCATCGTATGTTGTTTTTAAGGTACGAGCTACAGGCGTATAGGAACGGAATTGCCACGGCTTGTATAATAGTGAATTATCATGGTGAAGTACTTGTTCAATTTCTTTTGAAGCTTGATATGCTACTGTTGCAACACGCTCGCGGCGGCGATCTGGAAATGGTTCAAGAGAAATGCGACCCGGATGAGACACAATAAAAGTTCTTCCCTCTTCATCAACATTCTCAAATCCATCTTTTCCTTCTGGATGATAATAAAGTACATCGCAGCCGAGCATAATAAGAAAGTATAAGAAATATATACGGCTTTCCTGTGCATCACCGTACCAAACGATACGCGGCATTTGTTTCTTATAATTAATCGTAGAAAACCACTTCGCTACGTAATTTTCGCTTAATTTAATTATGTCGATTAAGAAACGACGGAAGCCTTCTGTCTTTAACGACTGATTATGTTGTTTCTCATATAATTTCAATACTGAAATAAACGTCGTATGTATATAATGCTGTAAATCAGGATTGTCTACTTTCGGTAAAAGTTGTTTCCCAGATAAGTGCGCCACTAGCCTATTTACTGTCAAACCGTTTGGTGCTTCTTGATGTAATCCGAACACGTCTTGAATATGACGAAGTTTTTCCGAATCAATCACTTTGTTTAAATTTTGTTCGTGTAAAACTTCGATTCCTTTCGCTTCACTATAATCAAATAGGTCATTAAAATATTCATCTACATCATTAGGAACGCCAAGGATTCGACATGCTATATAACTAAATTTCATCTCATTCTCTGTCAGCTCATATTGTGGGCGTTTTTCTAAAAGTGTTTCAAATTGCTTTAAATCTGATTCATCTTGTAATGCATATGGTTGAAGTGTAAAACGTGAAAACACAACAGTTCACCTCCAAAAACATTTACGTTTTTTCTAAGTCCTTCTTCTATTATAAACTATTTTTGGTTATAAAAAATGGGCGCTCGTAAAACGAGCAAACCCATTTCAATTATTTATGATTATTTTTAGTAGCTGCAACTTCTTCTTTAGCTTGTCCAGAATTCTTCATGTAGTGAAGTATAAATGTTGCTCCAAATGCTACAACTAAAATAATAAAGAACAATGTATGACTTACTTCAATATGAATAACAGACAGTAACATTTTTGCTGCAATAATTAAGATTAAAATATATGCTGTCGTTTCAAGTTCTGGAATACGCTCTAACAATTTTAAGAATACACCAGCGATACCGCGCATCATTAAAATACCAAGCATTCCACCTAATAATAGAATCCAAACTTCATTTGATACACCAAATGCAGCAAGTACGCTATCTACAGAGAACGCGATATCCATTAATTCAACCATCGCAACTGTTCCCCAGAAGACACCAAACATTCTGAAGAGAATACTATTTTGGTTCATACCATGAGCTTCCTCTTCTTCTGCATTACCTTTTCTTTTATCAATGAAGTATTTAACTGAAAGCCAAGCTAAGTAAAGTGCACCTAACACTTTTACCCATGCTAACTTAATTAAGAACATTCCAATTCCAATTGCAATAAATCGGAATACATAAGCTCCAATAAGTCCATAGAATAATGCTTTTTTACGTTTTTCTTCCGGAAGGTGTTTTACCATTACTGCTAATACAAGTGCGTTATCAGCAGATAATAATCCTTCAAGTACAACAAGTGTACCAATTAATCCCCAAGATACTGGATCCTGCAACACTTTAATCCACATGTCCAAGTCGAAAAACTGAGCATACGTATCAAGGATTCCTTGCAAAATACTCATCTTACCTTTATCCCCTATTCTTTGCTAGATTTATAGAAAGGTCAAAAAAAGGAAACGAATATCGTTTCCTTTCTTATGCATCCAAGCCATACGCTCTTACAAGCGCACCTAAGCCACCTTGGAATCCACTTCCTACTGCATTAAACTTCCACTGTCCATTATGACGGTATAATTCACAAAAGACAACTGCTGTTTCGATGGAGAAATCTTCCCCTAAATCAAAACGAAGAACTTCTTCATTCGTCTCTTCATTCGCTAAACGAACAAACGCATTTCCAACTTGCCCAAAGTTTTGACTACGGCCTTCTGCATCATAAATCGTAACTGTAATAGCAATTTTATGAACATCTGCTGGAACCTTCTTCAAATCTACAACAAGTTGCTCATCGTCGCCTTCGCCTTCGCCTGTACGGTTATCTCCTGTATGTAAAACAGATCCACAAGGAGACTGTAAATTATTATAGAAAATAAAATCAGTTTCCTTCGTACATTTTCCGTTTGCATCTAATAAAAAGGCAGATGCATCTAAATCGAAATCTGATCCACCGTCATAAGATTTAATATCCCATCCAAGACCAATTACTGCTTTTGTTAAACCAGGGCTTGTCTTACCTAAATCAATCTTCTGCCCTTTTTGCAATTGAATTACCATTTATATTCACCTCTATATTTTAATATTTAAAAATATATCCATCAGTAAACATCTGTTTCACCGATGGATATATAAAGTGAAACTTTAATCAGCCCTCACCAATCGGGCTTTTACGGGCAGTGGATCCCCACCTAACTTCTTTGCTCTCGCTAAATTTTGAGGTGGGGGTCTACTGCCCGGCGAATAGCCGGGCAAATCTATTACTCTACATCTAAACCGAAATTATTACATAGAGACGCTAATCCACCTTGGAATCCACTTCCAATTGCATTGAACTTCCAGTCGCCTGCATGACGGTATAATTCACCAACTACAACAGCTGTTTCAATAGAGAAATCTTCTCCTAAATCGTAACGAATTAATTCTGCATTCTTTTCTTCATCTAAAATACGTACGAAAGAGTTAGAGACTTGTCCGAAGTTTTGGCTACGGCCTTCTCCGTCATAAATTGTAATTGTGAAGCAAATACGTTCGATATGTGCAGGTACATTTTTCAAATCTACTTTAATCGATTCGTCATCGCCTTCACCTTCGCCAGTTCGGTTATCTCCTAAATGCTCTACAGCACCATTCGCACCTTTTGGGTTATTATAGAAGACGAAATCCTCTGCACCTGAAACTTTACCGTTAGCACCTACTAAGAAAATACTAACATCTAAATCGAAATCGTTTTGCCCATCATAACGATTCGTATCCCAACCAAGTCCTACAAGAACTTTTGAAAGACCTGGATTCGTTTTTGTTAAGTCTACCTTTTGTCCTTTTTTCAATGAAATTGATGCCATATACAATTCCTCCTCGGTTATTTTATTGATAACGTGATACAATCTCACTTAAGTTTTTATCTTGTGTTCCTTCTCCAACTGCTGAAAACTTCCATTCACTTCCGTGACGATACATTTCACCTGAAATTAGAGTCGTTTTGCCAGCGTAATTATCCGATAAATTATAGCGTGCTAATTCTTCACCAGTTTGCGGGTTTTGAATACGAATATATGCATTACGAATCATCCCGAAATCTTGACGACGATTTACACAGTCATAAATATTTACAACGAATACTAAACGATTAATACGGCTCGGAACTTTATGTAATTCTACGAAAATTGTTTCGTCATCACCAGCGCCTTCGCCTGTTAAATTATCTCCTGAATGAATAATACTACCACAAGTAGAAAGTTTATTTCCGAAGTAAACTAAATCATTTTTGTTTAAAAAACGATCTCCTTCTAACATAACAACAGATGCATCACAATCTACATTTGGTTTACTTCCAAATAATGAAGACAGAAATCCACCTGATTGCCCAATTGGATCCCAGCCTAAGCCAACCTGTAGTTTTGCTACTTTTGGTTGTCCTTTCGTTAAATCAATCTTTTGACCTTTTTCTAAAATAATAGGCATGAAGTTTCTCCCTTTCTACAAAGCATTTTCCAAATCGGAAAATATTGTATTCTTCTCTTATATTGTAGCATTATTTACCTAGCGATAAAAAGGATAAATTCTCAGTTATATGAAAACATTCATATAATTTACTTATGATGATGTAAGAAGTGGTAAATAGCACCAATCATTCCTGCACAATTACCGTTTTGTGCAAGTTCAATCTCACAATTATTATAAATCTCTTGATTTAAGTATTTACTGACCTCCTCTTTTACTTCTTTTAAAAACTCATTTCCTCTATCGGTAATTCCGCCACCTATAACAATCATTTCCGGATTGAAAATATAAGCAAGATTACTAATTCCGATCGCCAAATGTTTAAAGAAGATCCCAACTGCTTGAGCAACTTCCCGATCTCCTTTATCATACAACTCGAAAATTTTTTTCCCATTCCACTCGCCTTTGCCTTTATATTTTCTTACAAGCCGAATTAACCCTGAAATGGAAGCAACCTCTTCAAACGTTTTACCTTCTATTAACATATTCCCCCATTCACCAGCACTAAATGAATGTCCTCGGTACAATTCTCCATCTATAAAAATTGCTCCCCCAATTCCTGTTCCAAGGGTGAGCATAATAAAGTTCTCTTTCTCTCTTCCACTACCATTCCACTTTTCTCCAAACGCTGCACAATTCACATCATTGTCAATCGATACTGGAACTTTTAATATCTCTTGCAATCTATCAATAATAGGAATAGTCGCGTAGTTCGGAATATGCTCCACTCCTCCTGTTACAACCCCTTTATAAATATTAACAATTCCCGCAGTACTAATGCCAATTCCCGAAATCGTATGTTCATTCATTAATTTTTTGGATAGAAGAATAAGTTTTTGAATGATTTGTTCCCCACCCAAATGAATTTCTGTTGAAACTGTTTTATGCTTTAATACCGTCCCTGTTTCTGAAACAATTCCATATTTAATTTGCGTACCACCAATATCAAATGCAATATATTCTTTCATCTGCTGTCACTTCCTCTACTGTAATGAGTGTAAAATCCCCACCACTCTACTATTATAAAGAATTTACACTAACTCTTTTCTCTCTTTAGAAATACACCACCTTTTTCTATATATAGTTTTTTTTGCATAAAACCCTTTTTCCTATGAAATATTACAAAGGGATGTATTTTAGATGGAATATTAATTTTTCAGGAGGAAATCAATGACGAAAATCTTTATTTTAGCATCAACACTTTCTTTATCTTTTTTTAGTGGGTTACATATCGGTAATGCAGCAACGGAAAACTTCTCTCCAGTAACAAACGCGATTGTACAAAATAACGATCATTTAGCAGAAGGTAACTCAAAAGATAATAATAAACCACCAGGAAACGGTGGTTCTCAGGACGATAGTGGTTCTGGCGGCAACGGTTCTGATGGTAGTGGTTCTGGCGGCAACGGCTCTGGTGGCAATGGTTCCGGTGACAATGGTTCTGGTGGCAACGGTTCTGGCGGTAACGGTTCTGATGGCAGTGGTTCTGGTGACAACGGTTCTGGCGGTAACGGTTCTGGTGGCAGTGGCTCTGGCGGCAACGGTTCTGATGGCAGTGGTTCTGGTGGCGACGGTTCTGGCGGTAACGGTTCTGGTGGCAGTGGCTCTGGCGGCAACGGTTCTGATGGCAGTGGTTCTGGCGGTAACGGTTCTGGTGGCAGTGGTTCTGGTGGCGATGGTTCTGGCGGTAACGGTTCTGATGGCAGTGGTTCTGGTGGCGACGGTTCTGGCGGTAACGGTTCTGATGGCAGTGGTTCTGGCGGTAACGGTTCTGGTGGCAGTGGTTCTGGTGGCAACGGTTCTGGTGGTAGTGGCTCTGGCGGCAACGGTTCTGGTGGCAGTGGCTCTGGCGGCAACGGTTCTGATGGCAGCGGTTCTGGCGGCAATGGCTCTGGTGGCAATGGTTCTGGTGGCAGTGGTTCCGGTGGTAGCGGTTCTGGTGATGGTAGCGGTTCTGGCGGCAACGGTTCTGATGGCAGCGGTTCTGGCGGCAATGGCTCTGGTGGCAATGGTTCTGGTGGCAGTGGTTCCGGTGGTAGCGGTTCTGGTGATGGTAGCGGTTCTGGCGGCAGTGGCTCTCAAGGCGGCAACCGCGTTAAAGGCGATAGTAGCTCTCAGGGGGGAAATGGTTCTCAAGGCGGCAATGGTTCCCAAGGTGGTAACGTAAAAGATAACGCGAAAAAGCAAGGCGATAAGTTACCTAATACTGCAACACATTATCCTGTATCTATTTTAATGGGACTTTCAACATTCCTAATTGGTATGTTACTATTTATTCGCCGCAAAAATGCAAAATAAAAACACATCCCTCCATCTAAAAAATACATGAAACAAATTGTAAAACTAAAAAGGACTTTGGATTGCATTTTATTATGCAGCCCAAAGTCCTTTTCACCCATCCAAAAAGCATTAATACGCTTTTCCCCAATACACCATTTGCTTAGCTTCTTTACCACAACAAACACATTCGTCAGCTACATGCTCTTGCTCAAAAGGCATACAGCGAGAAGATACTCCAACTTCTTCTTTTAGTTTCTCTTCACAAGCTAATTCCCCGCACCACATTGCTTTAATAAACCCTTGCTTTTCATCAGCTACTTTTTTCATCTCTTCGAAATTCGTCACACTATACGTATTCTCATCGCGAAATACTTTTGCTTTATTAAATAAAGAAATATGAATTTCTTCAAGTAGTGCTGGAATACGTTCTTCTAATTGATCCATTGATATAAATTCTTTTTCTTTCGTATCTCTTCTTACAAGTACAACTTGATTCTTTTCAATATCTTTAGGACCAACTTCTAATCGAATTGGAATGCCCTTCATTTCATACTCATTAAATTTCCAACCTGGCGTTTTATTGCTAGCATCTATTTTTACTCGTGCAACCTTTTGAATATGTCCTTGTAACTCTGTCGCTTTCGCTATAACTCCTTCTTTATGCTGAGCAATTGGTACAATAACAACTTGCACTGGAGCAACTTTTGGTGGCATTACAAGTCCATTGTTATCACTATGAACCATAATCAGTCCACCTATCATTCTTGTTGATACGCCCCAAGATGTTTGGTGTACATATTGCCATTTACCGTTACGATCTAAAAATTTAATATCAAATGCTTCTGAGAAATTCGTTCCAAAGTTATGAGATGTTCCTGTTTGAAGTGCTTTTCCATCATGCATTAAGCTTTCAATCGTATAAGTTGCCTTTGCTCCGGCAAACTTTTCTTTGTCTGTTTTTTGTCCTTTAATTACCGGTATCGCTAAGTAGTCTTCACAGAAAGAAGCATATAGATTTAAAATATGTAACGTTTCAGCTTGAGATTCTTCTGCTGTTTCATGAATTGTATGACCCTCTTGCCATAAGAATTCCGTTGTACGAAGGAATGGTCGCGTTGTTTTCTCCCAACGAACTACTGAACACCACTGATTATATAACTTTGGCAAATCATTATAGGATTGCACAATTTTTGAAAAATGCTCACAGAATAAAGTTTCAGATGTAGGGCGTATACAAAGTCTTTCCGCTAACTTTTCATCCCCGCCATGTGTCACCCATGCTACTTCAGGAGCAAATCCTTCTACATGATCCTTCTCTTTTTGCAATAAGCTCTCTGGGATAAACATTGGCATATACACGTTTTCATGACCAGTTGCTTTTAACTTCTCATCCATAACTTTCTGCATATTTTCCCATAAGGCATAACCGTACGGACGTAAAATCATACATCCTTTTACACTCGAATAATCAACAAGTTCTGCTTTTTTCACAATATCTGTATACCACTGTGCAAAGTCCTCTTCCATCTTCGTAATCGCTTGTACTTGTTCTTTTGCCATAGTCAGTCTCCTCCTTCTAGAAAATACAAAAAAGCCCGCGTCCCTAAATAGGGACCGAGCTTTGCCGGCGTTACCACCCTGATTCATGCACAAAAATTGCGCATGCTCTCTTTTTGATAACGGGAAATTCCCGCTGCATATGCAGAACGCAAAGGTAGGTTCCATATCGCCTTTTTAAGAATCTTTCAGCCTAGCGGATTCTCTCTCTGCTAAAAAGGTTGAACATGTACTATTCCTTTTTCATCGTTATAACGAAATAAATTTGTTGATTATCATAATACAAATTCTTTTTTAAAACAATAGTTAATTTTCTTACTTTTATATATTCTTTTCATTTTTTACAGTTTTATACGTAGCTTTTCCGCGTAATTTTCACAAGTTGATGTGCAATCATACCGATAAGTGTACCAAGAAGGACGAAGAAACCAATAAATCCATATCCCATTCCTTCCCATCCACCAATAACCATCATTGTAACGGGAAAGGATGCTAAGCAAAGAAGTATTAAACTAAGTGCAAATATAATATCAAACTGCTTGTCTGGAAACCGTTTCTTTAGTAAATACGAAATAGCAAATACAAGAATAATCGTAATCCCGCCAATGATGTAAAAGATACCAAATCCATCTAGCAGATCCATAGTATTCCCTCCTTTCATTCATTCCCTTATACTTAATTATATGTTTAATTTTTCTGAAAATAAATAATAAATTTTATTCAAAAACATATTTTTATTACTAGGTATTAATAGTAATATATAGTAATAGGTTTTATATAATTAGGAGGATTACTTTATGGATAAAGCATTAACGAATCGTGTCATCATTTTATCATTCGACTGTTTGTCAGCTTTAGACTTTCCTATACTACAAAAATTACCTCACTTCCAATCTCTAATAAAAAACGGAGCAATTGTGGAAAAGGTAGAGCCCATCTATCCTTCTGTAACCTATCCAAGTCACTCAACAATCGTAACTGGTAATTACCCTAATAAACATGGTGTTGTTAGCAATACATTACTTCAACCTGGACGCGAGTCACCAGATTGGCATTGGTACCGAAAATCCATTAAAGGAACAACTTTATACGATGAAGCACGTAAAGAAAATTTAACGACTGCGGCCCTTCTATGGCCTGTTACCGGCAGAGCAAATATTGATTACAATTTACCAGAAATCTTTCCAAATAGACCGTGGCAAAATCAAGTTTTAGTTTCATTATTTAGCGGTAGTCCGCTATATCAATTAGATTTAAATCGTCGTTTCGGCCATATACGAAATGGATTATCACAACCTGAACTCGATGATTTCGTACTTGCTTCTGCTGTGCATACAATCCAGACGAAAAAGCCTAATGTCATGTTTGTACATTTCACAGATTTAGACACTCAAAGACACTATCATGGCTTTGAATCTAATGAAACAATAGCTGCAATCCATAGGCATGACGAACGTCTAGGAAAAATTATTCAAGCATTAAAAGAAAGTGGACTATACGAGGAAAGTACAATTATCGCTCTTGGTGACCATAGCGCTTTAAGTGAAAACAAATCCATTCAATTAAACGTACTATTTCATCAAAAAGGGCTTATATCTATAAATTCAAAAGGAAAATTAGTAGACTGGAATGCTTATTGCCAAAGTTGCGATGGGTCCGCCTATGTATATGTGAAAGACAAAAACGATACAGATACGATTCGAGAAGTACAACTACTTCTTGAAGAACTGCTTCAAAATAAACAAAACGGTATTGAATTTATACTTCATGATGAGGATGCGAAAGAACGCGGTGCAGACAGTAATTGTTTATTCATGTTAGAAGCACGAGAAGGGTATTATTTCACTGAAAATTATACAGGAGATTTTATAAAAGAAATTACTGAAAAAGATGTTACGCCTAGTAAAAAATATACATTTGGTACGCATGGATACTCTCCAACAAAACCTAACTATGAAACAATTTTTATCGCGGCCGGGAAAGGGATAAAAAGCGGTGTTACCATCCCGTATATGAGACTTATTGATGAAGGTCCAACTATCGCTAGACTACTTGGTTTACACTTAGGTGAAACAGACGGATCAATTGTAGAGGATTTACTTCAATTGTAAAGAACTGTGTATATATGTAAAAGTTATGTAAAATCCATCACTGTTTCTCTTTTTATAATTTTTATTTTTGTACACTGTTAGTAGAACAAATTTAAGGGGGAACATTATATGAAAAAAATGTCCAGACAAGAAAAAAGCTGGATATTATACGATTGGGCGAACTCGGTATATTCGCTCGTCATTACAACTGCATTATTTCCAATTTACTTTAAAGCAGCTGCAAAAGAAGCTGGATTATCCGGTGCAACTTCAACAGCCTATTGGGGATATGCAAACTCATTCGCAACACTTTTAATTTCTATACTTGCTCCTATTCTCGGCACAGTTGCTGATTATAAAGGATTTAAGAAGCGATTTTTCACATTCTTCTTTGGACTCGGCATCGTATTTACAAGTATGCTAGCAGTCGTTCCAACATCTCAGTGGTACTTATTATTAGGATGCTATATGCTCGCATTAGTCGGTTTTGCTGGGGCAAACATTTTTTATGATGCATTTTTAGTAGATGTCACTACTGAAGATAGAATGGACCGAATTTCTACGAGAGGTTTCGCTTTAGGCTATATTGGGAGTACTATTCCTTTTATCGGTTGTATCGCTCTTATTATTCTTGCTCAAAAAGGAACTATCCCTTTATCAGTTGGCATTGCTAGTCAAATTTCATTCGCGATAACTGCTCTTTGGTGGGGACTATTTACAATTCCAATGCTGAAAAACGTAGAACAAACACATTATATTGAACGTCATCCAAGACCAATTACAATGAGCTTCAAACGCCTTGCTGAGACTTTTAAAAATATTAAAGAATATAAAACTGTATTCATGTTCCTAATCGCTTACTTTTTCTATATTGACGGGGTCGATACAATTATTACTATGTCTACCGCTTACGGAACAGATCTTGGTATTAGTGCAACGAATCTATTAATCATCTTATTTGTCACACAAATTGTAGCTTGTCCATTCGCTTTACTATATGGAAAATTATCAGAAACCTTTACAGGTAAAAAAATGCTATATGTCGGCATTATTATTTATATTATTATTTGCATATACGCTTATTTCTTAAAAACAACACTCGATTTTTGGATTTTAGCAATGTTAGTTGCCACTTCTCAAGGTGGTATTCAAGCACTTAGTCGTTCCTACTTTGCGAAACTAGTACCTAAAGAATCTGCAAATGAATTCTTCGGATTTTATAATATATTTGGCAAGTTTGCCGCGATTATGGGTCCAGTATTAGTCGGTGTTACAACGCAATTAACTGGAAAAACGAACGCTGGTGTTCTTAGTATTATTGTATTGTTTATTATCGGTGGATTCCTATTAACTAGAGTCCCTGAAAATAATACATCCGTTACACCACCTAATTCGAAAACTAAAACGCTATAAGAAAAGATCCTCTTCATATGAGAAGAGGATCTTTTCTTTATTTTTATCGATAACGTCTTACAACTAAAAACTCAACAGCTGGCTTTACAACTATAGCAGCACATAGCGCAAACAATAGCGGTATGTTATGAAAATCAATCCATCTATTAAAGCCTACCGATGCGAAAAATAGACCAAAAATGAATACAACGAGCACATAATATGTAACATTGGCACTTGTTTTTAGTACATGTTTTTCTAAATCCTGGTTCTCCTCAGTTTCCCCTTCAACGCTATGTGATGCCAAACTTTTAAATAGATAATGTAACGCGATGCTACAAATAAATAGTGCATACCAGTTTATTTGTAGCTCAGTTAACCAATAGTAAAGCGCAAACACTAACGTACCTATAGCTACCAATACAGTAACGAAAAGGCTTATTTTCTCTTTCCCCAACAACTACTCCCCCTACTGCTTGTACAAAAATAGTTTATCAACAGTTGTTCCTAACACTTCCGCTAAACGGAATGCTAACGCTAAGCTTGGATCATATTTATTATTCTCAATTGCATTTATCGTCTGTCTAGAAACCTTACATTTATCAGCTAATGCGCCTTGTGAAATATTATTTTCAGTGCGTAATTCATGGATTTGATTTTTCACACCATTTCTCCTAATCTGTAAAATCGGTTTTACATCATCAGTATATAATTGGCTCATATAGTTGTCAAAAGTTCCCCAAAGAAAAAGGGAGCAATTCTGCTCCCTTACAATAGTTATTTCGAAGCTAATGAATTAGTTAGTTCCTCTTTATTAGCAACGTCTTCTTTCATTATTTGCATGCGTAGAACTGGCCCTATTGCCAATAATATAAGTGCCATCGCTATACAAAATACGATAACTAGTGAAGTCATTTCCTTTAATCCTCCAGCTAAAGAAGTACCAATTAGCATCGCTCCCATAAACAGCGGTAAAATTGTTCCATTTACTCTTCCAATCATATTTTCTGGTACAAGTTGAATCATAAGCGTACCGACAACGATATTAACACAGGCTAAACAAATACCTGTTCCAAATCTCATGAAACTAGTAATCCAAAATGATGTAGATAGTCCTTCTACTAAAAATGATATTGCTAATATACCCATACCGAATACGAACATTTTTTTCGGATTCACTTTTGAAGCGAAAATCGCAGCAACAATACCACCAATTAACATACCTATTCCATCAGCTGCAGCTAAATATTGAACTGCTTCCTTTTCCATTCCAAGGCGTTCTATTACAAGAAATACCTCTAATGGATGTGTTAATCCAACAGCTAAGCCCATAATGGTGAAAGTGATCGTAATCATACGTAAATTTTTCGTATGAAGAACATATTTCCACCCTTCTTTTATATCATTTTTTAATGAATCTCTCGCCACTTGCTCTTTTTCAGCCCATTTTGGTAAGAATGAAAGAGCGATAGCAGATAATAAAAATAAAATGATTAAGCTATATAGTGACGTAAATAAACCAAGTTGTGTATACACAAGCGATCCTACCACTGGTCCAAAAATCAGAAATAATGACTGTAATGTTTGGTTAAATGCAATCGCATTTGCTACCTGTTCTTCTTTTACGTAGCGCTTAAATATACGCGAAGATGATGGCTGAGAAAACTGGCCTACAATCGCGGAAATGAGTGTTGCAAAAAATATAGCCTGCCAATAATCCAGCTTTAACAACAAGACAATCCCTATGATAGACAGTACACTTAATACATCTCCAGCGACCATTGTTCTTTTCGGATTCCAGCGATCAGCTAGTGCACCACCGATAAATGAGAAAATAAAAATAGGTGCATATTCCATAACTGATAACAACGAAACCGAAACTGGATCATTATTCGTTCGCTCCATTATGAAATACAAAAGAGCCATATTTCTGATCCAAATTGCAAATTGTTGTAAAATATCAGACGCCATAACGAGCATAAATGCTCTGTTTTTAAATAAAGCGTTCATTTTCATTCTCCTTTCACAAACCGACCATTCGGTCTAATTTAATTTGTAAGAAAAGCAACTGACCTATTATTCAGCTGCCATTCCTTTTAACAATACATCTATTGCCTTTTTATAAATACGTTTCAACTCTTTATAATCTAACTCGTAGTAAAGTACTCCAAGCCCTGATAATAATCCATTCACAATATACATAAGATCGCGCGTATTATCTTCACGAAACTCTCCAGACTGTATACCTGCTTCAATTAGTTTCTCAAACATAACATATGATTCTCTAGTTAAAGCTAATAGTTCATCCAAAATCTCTTTACTTACAACTTGACTCATAGAGAATTCCTCTATTGCATTTGAAATGGGTTGCTGTATGTCCTCTACATGATATTCCGCGAGACCATATAGTTTTTCAGTACTAGTACTATACAACTTCTCTTTTTCATTCCATTTTTCAAGCCAATCATACGTATGCTGTTTCACTACAAATAAAAATAATTCTTCTTTACTTTTAAAGTGATAATAAATGCTTCCTTTACTTCGCTCTGTAATTTCACAAATCTCTTCCATAGATGTAGCTGCATAGCCCTGCTGTGAAAACAAACTTTCTGCTTTATATGCAATTTCTTTCTTTATCTCTTCTGCACTTCTTCTCATATTCACACCTCTTTAAACCGACCGTTCAGTCTAATAATAACAAATTTAAAACCTCTATTACAAGAGGCTATATTCCTTATTTAAGAAAACGTACTCTCAAACCACGTTCGAATCATATGTATTATTCCAATTTTAAATCCTAATTTAATAAAAAATACGCCTCCCGCAGCTAATAAAAATAACATTACTTTCCCCTTGTTTTTCACTTTCGGTTCCCTTTTCATTTCCATTCCCCTTAGTATGTTAAAAATATTTAAACAAACGTTTGTTTAACTGTTTTTATGCATATGTAAGCCAACTAATCAAACGTTTGTTTAAAAAGAAATACGCCTATATAAGGCGCATTTTCATCAATCACCACCACCGCAGCTTCCCCCACTATCTCCGCCAAAAGAACCTCCGCAATCATGTGAACCTCCATCATGCGAGCTATCATTATCAGATCCAGCAAAGAAAAATAGCGGTGATGAGTTGTTAGATGAATTATGAATGTTATTTTGTTTTGTAAGATTTACCTTCTTTTTGTTCGATCGAATTGCTGCTACGATTGTTCCAACTACAACAAATAATAGTATAAGAATAATAAATTCCATATAAAAGCCTCCCTTATTCCTCGAATAATTGAATGGTTCTCTCTAGATTTTCAAGTGAAATGAAGCGTGATTCACGAAGGATCTCTTTTCCATTATAAAATAATAAAACTGTTGGCCCTGTAAATACTCCATATCGCCCCGCAATCTCTTGCATGTCTTGTAGTAATATTTCTACTTTCTCTACGTAATCATAATTCTCTAATACGCTATTTACTTTTCTTAACATAACATCACAAACACTACAATTTTCCGTTTTAATAAACAGAAGTACTAATTGTTGTTCTTCAATATATGTCGCTAATTCTTCTATCGTTTCAAATGTATTCATCTTATCCCTCTTAGCGTAATTTACGAAATACTTTATCTTGATACATACGAAAAGCTGAACTATCTTTAACCTTTCTCTTTTCCATTACTTGCTGAAAACGAAGCGTTTTTACTGTTAACTCTTCTTGTAATTTTTTTCGCTCTGCTTCATCATAACAGCAAGCAATTAAATCTTCTATTTTTAATATATCTTTTTGTAGTTCCATTTCTGGTGGAATCATTCCCGCATTTTTTAAAATTTTATAACTCATTCTAAGTTCTGGAGGTACCATTGAAAGGTCTTCTAATTGTAGTGGTTTTCCTTTTCCCGGAATGTTATCAAGATCACCATTCCGTATTGCATATCGAATTTTTTCTTCAGCAATGTTCAAAAACACATCCACACCATTCCCTCCTTTACATATTTTTACTATTATTTTACATGATATTTTCTCATCTTGCTACGTCATAAGAAATCAACTTCATACAATTTTTTCTCAATTTTATTTATAAGGCGCTATTTTCTACCTCACAAATATTTCATTTTCATATACAGTTTGTATTCAAGCCCTTTTATATTGAGAAAATCCTTCCGAATTGAATAAAGCGTTTACACTAAATCTTACATTTGGTACGATTTAATCATCCACTGCTCCTTGTATAGACTTCGTGATGTCTGATCATTTTTATCTAGATGATTTATACAGCTAGATTCATTTTGATTTATTGGCGCATGCCTTTAAATATATCTTTTATTTTGAAAGGAGAAATGGCTATGAAATCAAAAAAATTTACACTGCTATTACTATCCCTACTACTCTTCTTACCTCTTTTTCTCACAAACTTTATTACTCCAAACTTCGCATTAGCAGATTCACCAAAGCAAGATCAAAAAATTGTTGGGTATTTTCCTTCATGGGGCATTTACGGACGTAATTATCAAGTTGCAGACATTGATGCATCAAAGCTAACTCATTTAAACTATGCTTTCGCTGATATTTGCTGGAATGGAAAACATGGAAACCCTTCTACTCACCCCGATAATCCAAATAAACAAACGTGGAACTGTAAAGAGTCTGGTGTACCACTGCAAAATAAAGAGGTCCCTAATGGTACTCTCGTACTAGGTGAACCATGGGCTGATGTCACAAAATCTTATCCTGGCTCCGGTACAACTTGGGAAGATTGTGATAAATACGCACGCTGTGGAAATTTCGGAGAACTGAAACGATTAAAGGCTAAGTATCCCCATTTAAAAACAATTATTTCCGTTGGTGGCTGGACTTGGTCTAACCGCTTTTCTGACATGGCCGCTGATGAAAAAACAAGAAAAGTATTCGCTGAATCTACAGTTGATTTCCTACGCGAATATGGATTTGACGGCGTTGATTTAGATTGGGAATATCCGGGCGTAGAAACGATTCCTGGTGGTAGTTATCGTCCTGAAGATAAGCAAAACTTCACTCTACTTCTTCAAGATGTTCGAAATGCATTAACTAAAGCTGGTGCAGAAGATGGTAAACAATATTTACTAACAATCGCGTCAGGTGCAAGCCAACGTTATGCTGATCATACAGAGCTAAAGAAAATCTCTCAAATACTTGATTGGATTAATATTATGACATATGACTTCCACGGTGGATGGGAACCTACTTCTAACCATAATGCAGCTCTATACAAAGATCCAAATGACCCAGCAGCGGATACGAATTTTTACGTAGATGGTGCGATAGACATTTATACAAATGAAGGTGTTCCAGCGGATAAACTCGTATTAGGTGTACCTTTTTACGGACGTGGATGGAAGAGTTGTGGAAAAGAAAATAACGGACAATACCAACCTTGTAAACCAGGTAGCGATGGAAAGCTAGCCTCTAAAGGTACTTGGGATGATTATTCTACCGGTGACACAGGTGTGTACGATTATGGTGATTTAGCAGCTAATTATGTTAATAAAAATGGGTTTGTTCGCTACTGGAACGATGTAGCGAAAGTACCTTATTTATATAACGCGACTACAGGCTCATTTATTAGCTACGATGACAATGAATCTATGAAATATAAAACAGACTATATAAAGACGAAAGGTTTAAGTGGAGCAATGTTTTGGGAATTAAGTGGGGATTGCCGTACAAGTCCAAAATATAGTTGTAGTGGTCCTAAATTACTTGATACGTTAGTAAAAGAATTACTAGGTGGACCTATTACTCAAAAAGATATTGAGCCGCCAACAAATGTAAAAAATATTGCTGCTACAAATAAAAATTCAAACTCAGTTCAATTAAACTGGACTGCATCTACTGATAACGTAGGAGTTACTGAATATGAAATTAGTGCAGGGGAAGAAAAGTGGAGTACAACAACAAACAGCATTACAATTAAAAACTTAAAACCTAATACAGAATACACATTTTCAGTAATTGCCAAAGATGCTGCCGGAAATAAGTCACAGCCTACCGCTATTACAGTTAAAACAGATGATGCTAATACGACACCTCCTGGTGGAAATGGCAATGCTACCTTTTCAGTCACTTCAAATTGGGGAAGTGGTTACAATTTCTCAATTATAATAAAAAATACCGGGACGATCCCTATTAAAAACTGGAAATTAGAATTTGATTATAACGGCAATTTAACGCAAGTTTGGGATTCTAAAATTAGTAGTAAAATAAATAGTCATTACGTAATTACGAATGCAGGATGGAATGGTGAAATTCCTCCCGGTGGATCGGTTACAATCGGAGGGGCAGGAACAGGTAATCCCGCCGAACTTGTAAATGCATCCATTAGCGAAAACTAAAGGTAACATCCCTTAATTATTTCACTAAAGTTTGAATTTAGGTTTAAGCACTCTTTCCTAAATTCAAACTTTTAATTTCATGAAAAATCACAAATTTACATTACAATAACCTATTATAATCATATTTAGTTTCTAATATGAAGTTCATGTGAAGTTCATCTGAATTTTACATGAATTTCCTTTCAGTTCTATTGTCTTCCTATGGTAATAACATTATCCTTTACATATAGGAATTATTTTCATTCCATTTCAAACTATCTATATATATAAAAGAAGATAGTCGCCTATTAGGGAAAGGCATCTAGTATTATTATAAATATAAACATAACAAAAGAAAAAGCACGCTTATAAGCGCACCATAAGAGTGCTTCTTCATACAATTCTCATGTAAGAGTTCTCGAAAATCATGTTAATCACAAAGAAAAGGCATTAGCTTATACAAGCTAATGCCTTTTCTTTGTAATTATTGTTCAGCGTTCCATTCTTCTATATTCCATACTTTTGTGATCCATGCTTCATAGAAAGACGGCTCATGTGAGACAAGTAAAACTGTTCCTGTATATTGTTGTAACGCTTCCTGCAAAGACTTCTTTGTTTCTATATCCAAATGATTAGTCGGTTCATCTAAAATTAAAACATTGCTTTTCGTTACGATCAGTTCGCATAAACGTACTTTCGTTTGTTCCCCGCCGCTTAATAAACGAATAGGTTTTAATACATGCTCTTCTTTTAATCCACACTTCGCTAATGCTTGGCGCACTTCTTTTTTTGTCATATCTGGTCGTTCTGCCCAAACTTTCTCTAATGGTGTTATTTCTGAAGCAAACTCTTCTTGTGCAAAATAGGCAGGATTTACTCGCTCTCCAACAGAAATCGAACCACTTAGCGGTTTTATTTGGCCTAATAACGTTTTTAACATTGTCGTTTTTCCAATTCCATTATGGCCAACAATCGCTATCTTTTCTCCCTTTTTCACTTGTAAATTCAACTCTGGACATAACGGATCACTATATCCTATCCTTAGTTTCTCAGCTTGCAATATACGACTCACTGGCTCCTCATAAACATTGAAATCAAAACGAGATTGAGTTACATGATTAACCTTTTCAACCCTTTGCATTTTCTCCAACACTTTCTCTCGACTTTTAGCCTGTTTCGCTTTTCGAATTTTATTTTTTTGAATAAATGTTTCTAACTGAGTAATTTCTTTTTGTTGTTTCGCATACGCCGATTGTAATTGTTTCGTTTGCACTTGATAACTTTGCACAAACTTTTCATAATTTCCTACGTATCGCTTCACTTTCCCTCCTTCTAGATGATAAATAACATTCGTAATACTGTTCAAAAACACTTCGTCATGTGAAATGATTACATAAGCTTTTTCATACAGTCTCAAATATGATTGCAACCATTCTATATGAGCTGTATCTAAATAGTTTGTTGGCTCATCTAGCAATAAAACATCAGCTTTTTCTAAAAGGAGCTTCCCAAGTAATAACTTCGTTCGCTGTCCTCCACTTAACTTTGAAACATCCTTTTCCAAACCTACCTCAAACAACCCTAAACCAATTGCTACTTCTTCAATTTCTGTATGAATTTGATAGAAATTAGAACTTTCCAATATAGTTTGTAATTCTCCATACTTTACTAACAGTTTTTCTACTTCTCCTGCTCCATTCATTTCTTCAGCAATTTTTAACATTTCGCATTCAATCGTATACAAATCCGAAAATGCACTTTGTAGGTATTCTTCAATTGTTATCCCCTCTTGTAAATCCATATGCTGCTGCAAGAAACCTACCTTCACATGTGGAAACCATTCAATGCTTCCGTCATCATGTATAAGTTCTCCTGTTAAAATCCTTAACAATGTTGATTTTCCAATTCCATTTTGCCCTACTAACCCAACATGCTCGCCCTTTAATAGTCGGAAACACGCATTATATAAAATGGTTTTCTCACCATACGAATGACTTAAATTTTCTACTGTTAATATACTCATTTTTTTCTCTCCTCTACTTATAGTTCATAAGCTAAATAGAGAGAGCAACAGTATAAAGCCTTATTTAATTGTGCATATAAAAAATGGGTAAGGTGAATACACCTTACCCATTACATATTATCGTAAAAAAGGATTAAGGTTCTTTACCTGCTGTCTTCAATTTAGCTTAATCATTAAAAATGGGCAGACTTCTCCCGTATCAAGCTAAAACCATTTGAAGAACAGTTGATAAAGTCATTTTATCCTTTCACTCCTTTAACATTTGTTATATTAAGAGTATAAACTACTCTCTTATATTCTATTCTCTATTTTTTCTTTTGTTCCTTCTTCTCCTATACAAAAAAGCCTCTTAACAGTGATTATACAAAAAACTGTTAAAAGACTTTTTCTATTTTTTCATATAAGGAGCTAATACTCTCAAAATTTCTTCCTTATCTTTCTTTAATTCAAGTGATGTTAACATATCCATCGTTCTCGGTCTAGGTAATTTCACTTGTACCTCGCCAACTATTGATGCTGGTCTTTGAGATAAAATAAATACGCGATCTGAAAGTAAGATTGCCTCATCTAAGTCGTGTGTAACCATAACGATTGTTTGCTTCTCTTGGTGCCAAGAGTTTAAAAGCCAGCTATGTACTTCCATTTTTGTAAAAGCATCTAATTTTCCAAAAGGCTCATCAAGTAGCATAATTGGCTTTTCACATAAATATGTGCGAAGGAAGCTAATTCTTTGACGCATTCCACCTGATAATTCATCTGGATAATGGTCTGCATATTCATCTAACTCAAACTGCTTTAATGCTTCCATTCCTTCTGTCAGCCTTTGTTTCTTCGGCTTTCCTTCAATTTCTAATGGAAGAACAATATTTTGCAAAGCTGATCGCCATGGCAGCAATAAATCTTGTTGCGGCATATAACTTACAGCATCTTGCTCTTGTACGTGCTTATCCTTATACGTTACGTTTCCACTTGTTGGATTTTCAACATTTGCAATCATATTTAATAATGTGCTTTTCCCGCAACCACTGGGTCCTACAAAGGAAACGAATTCTCCCTCTCGTATAGAAGCACTAATATTTGCTAATACATTCTTTCCATCGAAAGATTTCACAATATCTTTTATTTGTAATCCACTCATTTTTCACTTGGAAGGAACTCATTTGTAAAGGCATCTTTCACATCAATTTTCTTCTTAATAACTTTGTTATCATATAAGAAATTCATGTAATTCGTCCAAACTTCTTCCTTCTGTACTCCCCATGCTTTTGCATCATCTTGATACTTCGTACTTAACCACTTTTGACTTTCTTGTACTAATTCTTTATTCACATCTGGAACTGCTTTAATTAAAATATCAGCAGCTTCTTTCGGTTCTTTAATTGCAAAATTATACCCTTCTGTCGTTGCACTCATAAACTTTTTCACAAAGTCTTTATCTTGCTTCGTATGTTTTTCACTTGTAATAATAACAGGACTATAGAAATCGAGCGCTGGATCTAAGTCTTTCACCATAATTGTATTTAACTCTTTTCCTTGACGCTTCGCTTCAATACCATCCCAACCGTAATAAATCCATTCGAAATCAGCATCACGGCCAATTGATTTAAAGAAGTCTGTTTGGCCTAAAATGATTTTTTCGACTTTATTAAAATCAGCTTGATGTTTCTCCATAATTGTCTTCAACGTTGCTTCTTCTGCTGGTCCTCCCCAGCCTCCGTAACGTTTGCCTTCAAAATTTTTCGGTGAAGTCATGTTATCTTTCTTAAGTGACGCAAAAGCTGAAGTGTTATGCTGAATAATCGCTCCTACAGATACAACAGGAATACCTTCCACCCGCGCCAACGTTACATTTTCTTGTGCACTTATTGCGAAGTCAGCTTTTCCTGAAGCTATCATTTGTTCTGCTGTTACATTATCACCAGGCTGAATAATTTCTACATCTAAGCCTTGCTTTTTATAATACTCTTTCGCTTGCGCTACATATAAACCAGTATGATTCGTATTCGGGAACCAATCTAATACTACTTTTATTTTTTGATCTTTACTTGTACTTTCCTCTTTCTTCGCCGGATTACATCCAGCCACACCTACTGCTAATAAGGCAGCCAACATAACTTTTAAACCTTTTTTCATTTTCTGCCGTCCTTTCTATATATCCATGGTGCTGTTATTCTTGCCATAAACTCCACGATAAAATACAGACATAATGTCACCATAACAATAATTGCTGCAACACCAAATACTCGGGCTGTTAAAAAGGATTTTGTAGCCCTCGTAAGCATAACTCCTAATCCTTCACTTGCACCGAGCCATTCCCCAATAATCGCTCCCATTACGCTATATGTAACTGCAATTTTCAAACCAGAGAAAAAGTATGGAAGCACTGCTGGAAACTTTACTTTCTGGTAAACTTGCCATTTCGTTGCCTTCATCGTTTGCAACAACTTCAACATATTTTTATCTACCGTTTGAAAGCCTTCTAAAATGCTAAGCGCAATCGGGAAGAAACAAACGAGTATGACTACCATTACTTTCGGTAGCATTCCATATCCAAACCAAATAATAAATAACGGTGCAAGTACAACGATTGGAATCGTTTGCGAAATAACAAGCAACGGATTTATTAAAATACGAAATAAAGGGATAACGTCCATAACAATTGCAATACTTGTCCCAATTAAAACTGCAAAAAATAGTCCAATTATAACCTCTTGTAACGTTTGCATCGTATTCGGTAATAATAAATCTTTCATTCCTATTAATTCTTGAACAATCGCAGAAGGCTTCGGTAAAATCCACGGTTCAATTTTAAATAATGAAACAGATCCTTCCCATATCGCAATGAGAAGGATAAGCCAAATTGTTGTAATTATTTTAGATTGCTTCTGGTTTTGCATATTCATCACGGTACTTCCAAACCTTTTCATCTATCGTTACACCAGTGCTTGGACGGTAATGGATTTTAATAGAAGTAATCACTTCTTCAGCTCCAGCATCCACGCAAGCTTGTTGCGCACGTTTAACGACATCAAGAAGTACATCTAATTCTCCTTCCAGCGTTGTTTCCATTGCTCCTACTTCATAACGAACTCCCGATTGTTGTACAACTTCAATTGCTTTATCAACAACAGAATATACATCTTTTGTTTTTGCTTGTGGTACTACTGAAAATGACATTGTAACTTGTTGTGACATAATAAAATCCCCCTTATGAAATTTAATTTTAAAACAAGAAAAGGCTTTCCTACTGCGTAGGAAAGCCTTGTATGCAAGTTATTATAGAATAACATATGCTACATCACTTTAAGTAACTCCCTACGCTGGCATTATCCAGATCAGGTTGAGGGTCGATGTTTGCTTACATCCTCTCAGCCAATTGGCTCCCCGGTCCTTAATTCGTTTTCATTGTAGCATGATTTATTTTATTGAACAAACAAAAGCATGTATAATCATTTCAGTTAACTTTTAAATTCTCCAATTAACTCTTGTAACTCCTGTGAAAGCCAGCTTAAAGAACTAGCTAATTCAGCAATATCTTGTACGGACATTTCCTGTTCTTTCATACTTTCTTGAACATTACTACTACTATTCGCATACTTATTTGCGATAAGTGATAGTTCATTTACAACACGAACAATATTTTGGCTATTTTGCAATATATTATTTGAATTGCTAGAAACAACTTCAACTTGATTGGTAACAGTTTGTGCTGATTTCGAAATTTTTTCAAAGAAAGCACCACTACTTTCAACAAGTTTAATTCCAGATTCTACTTCTTTTGAAGTTTTTTGCATTGAAACAACAGCTTCTTCCGTTCCGGCTTGTGTTTCCCCTATTAATTTTGCTATATCTTTTGCTGATGCTTCCGTCTGCTCTGCTAATTTACGCACTTCATCAGCAACAATGGCAAATCCCTCTCCAGTTTCCCCAGCACGTGAAGCTTCAATAGTAGCATGTAAAGCTAGCGAATTAGTTTGATTTGAAATACTTGTAATTACAGTTACAATATCACTAATTTCTTTTGATCTCGCTTCCAAAGAATATATGATAGAAGATAAATCTTGTACTGCATTTTGTATTATGTTCATTTGATTAATCGCCTGTTTAGTAACACCATTTCCTTTTCCTGAATGATGTTCTATACCTTCAGACTCTTTCGCCATTTGTTTTGCAGCATTCGTTATCTCTTCCATCCTATCTTCCATTTCATATACAATACCTAAATACTGTGGTACTGAAGTTTCTTGTGACTGAGCGCCAGCTCTTAACTCAACCATAGAACTTACGATTTCTTGAACTGCCATACTATTCTCTTTCGTACTCACTGACAATTCTTTTGAAGATGAGGAAACTTGTTCTGACGTCTGCTTCACTTTATCTATAATTCCTTTAAACTTCTCGATAGTATTATTAAAATAAGAATTAATAATACCAATATCATCTGGTCTTTCCTCTAATTTAATACTTAAATCACCTTCACCGACTTTGCGCAATCCTTCACGTAAATCCCGCAATGGAGCAAGTGCGTTACGCACGATTAAGAATTGAATAACAGTTGCAATTAAAACAGAAATACAAATAAACATTAAACCTTGTATAATGAATTTTTCCTTTGTAATAGGAACAATAGAAGCATCTACATCGGCTGCAACAATTGCCACAATATTTCCGTCTTCATCTTTAATTGGTTCTAATATCGTTACCCATGATCCTAATAGATCCTCATATACTACTGTCATGTTTGCTTTTTTCGTGCTCATTACCTTATCGTATGCTTTCATCCAAAGATCTGGTTGTTTATAATATTCTCCCGGCCTTACGTCAACAACATTTGCTAACCCTGTAGACAAATCGACGATTAGTAACTCACCTTTTTCATTTTTTTTTGCTCCAACAATATAGGTTTGTCCAACACTATTCAATTCTTCCGTTGCTTCATCTAATTTCTCTGTTAACTTCTCTCTCTTTTCTCTTTGTGCCACTGGGTCTTTTGTAACATCTCTCACTATTTCTTCGTCTAATTTATGTAATACCGTATCTCCTGTTTCAAAAGAATGCCTTTCAAATATAGACATCATGCTATTTTGAAACATGTTAAAACTTAACGCTCCCATAGTACCAACAAGCGTCAAAATAACTAACACAGTTAACAATACATTCTTTTGAAGAAATGATAGCTTGTGCCAATATTTTTTCATCAACATCACCTTTCTTAATTAACTTAATATAAAGGAAAACTATTAAAATATAAACCTTATCAACAACTGATAACAGTTCTCATTTGTTTGCAAATAAAAAAAAGACCAATGAAAAAGCATTGGTCAAGACCAACCCTATCCGTCCGGTAACTGGCTAGCGTAGCCTTTCGGCCTTAGCTCCTGTAGTTTTGCGTCCTAATGTTTCCATCAGTTTGCCTTTCTCGCTGAACGAGTTGAACGATATGGGAGTTCTATGAGAATTAAATTATTCTCTATCAAAGATTACAACATAAAAATTAAAATGTCTACCTATTTAGAGATACAAATGTAAAATTTGGATGCATTATTTTTTCGAAATAATTTAACAAAGTACGTGAATGTTACATTTCTTGTGTTATATAATAAAAAATGTATATAACACAAGGATTGTTTCGAGTATTTAATTTAATTTTCGGTTAAATTAAATTATTCAAATATATCTTAACTAATGAATTTCGGAGGTAGTTTATCATGTTTTGGCTACAATTTCTTACGTTACTACTCTGTATTTTTATTGGCGCACGCCTAGGTGGAGTTGGTCTAGGAGTAATGGGTGGCGTTGGTATGGCAATACTTGTTTTCGTCTTCCACTTACAACCTACAGCTCCTCCTATTGATGTAATGCTCATGATTTTAGCAGTAATTACAGCTGCAGGTGCCCTGCAAGCTGCTGGAGGAATGGACTACCTTGTTCATCTGGCCGAGAAAGCATTACGAAAAAATCCAAAACGCATTACATTCTTTGCTCCAATTGTTACTTATTTATTTACACTCTGCGCAGGGACTGGTCACGTTGCTTATTCTGTACTTCCTGTTATCGCAGAAGTCTCTCGCGAATCTGGGATTAGACCGGAACGTCCAATGTCAATTGCCGTAATCGCTTCCCAACAAGCAATTACAGCTAGCCCTATATCAGCTGCAACAGTTGCCCTTTTAGCAATGTTAGCTGACTATAAAATCACTTTATTAGATATTTTAAAAGTAAGTATTCCTTCTACCTTCATCGCTTGTATGGTAGCTGCATTTGTTGCTAGCAAAATGGGGAAAGAATTAAATGAAGACCCTGAATACTTAAAACGATTAAAAGAAGGAATGATTCCTAAAATTGAAGAGAAAAAAGAATTTGCTGGTGTAAAAGGCGCTAAATTATCCGTTGTCCTTTTCTTAGTAGGAACTTTCCTTGTCGTACTTCTCGGTTCATTTGAAGCACTTCGTCCAGGATGGATGATCGATGGGAAGTTAGTTCGTCTTTCCATGCCAAACACAATTGAAATGGTTATGTTAACCATCGCAGCTCTTATTATTATTTTCTGTAAACCAAATGTAGAAAGCATCGTATCTGGTAACGTCTTTAAAGCGGGGGCAACAGCAGTTGTTGCTATTTTCGGAATCGCTTGGATGGGAGATACTTTCTTTAACGGAAACTTAAATATGATTCAAGGATCAATTCAGCACCTAGTAACAAGTGCACCATGGCTATTTGCCATCGCATTATTCATTCTATCTATTTTACTATATAGCCAAGCAGCCACAGTACGTGCTTTAATGCCTCTTGGATTATCACTCGGTATTCCACCAGCACTACTAATCGCTATGTTCCCTGCAGTAAATGGATACTTCTTCATTCCAAACTATGGAACAATCGTTGCTGCCATTAACTTTGATCGTACTGGTACAACTGGCATTGGAAAATATGTTTTAAATCATAGCTTTATGATTCCAGGCCTAATCGCAACATTCACTTCTATCGGAATTGGAATGCTCTTAATTTCAATTATGTTTTAAAGAAAAAGCACAAACCCAAAGTTTTAAAGGGTTTGTGCTTTTTTAATCAAACGTTTGTTTAAATATTTTTAACTGTCCATTCTTCCATTATGTTCTTTACTATTTGTGTGAAGTACCCTTTCTCTATAAACTCTTACTCACTTCCTCTGCTAGCTTCTTCGTACTTTCATACGCAGATTCCGCTAAACTAATAGCTGAAATAACTGAAATACCGTCTGCACCTGCCTCTATAACCGAAGCGGTATTTTCAATTGAAATGCCACCAATCCCAACGATCGGTATTATAATTCCTTGTTCTCTAAAATGAGCTAAACCTTTCGTTCCTTGCACCGCTTTCGTATCTTTTTTCGTACTCGTTGGGAAAATAGGGCCAACACCTAAATAATCCGCTCCATTTTCAATTGCCCAGCGTGCTTCTTCAATTGTATGTGTAGATACACCGATAATTTTATCCCCCATTTTTTCACGAACAGAAGTAATTCCTTCATCATCTTGTCCAACATGCACGCCATCTGCATCTAACTCGAGAGCTAGTTCCACATCATCATTTACGATGAATGGTACACCGTACTCCTTACAAGTTGCTTGTAGTTCTTTTGCGAAACAAATACGTTTCTCTCCCGTTAAAGCGCCTTCCCCCTTTTCACGAAATTGAAAGATTGTTATACCGCCTTCAAGTGCATCTCTCAATACTTGCAGTGGATCCTTCGTACAATTGTTACTTCCCATAATAAAATATACTGATAACAACCTGGACATTTCTGCCTTTGAAATACGCGACATTTATTTTCCCTCCTTACTATATAACCTCAATCTTCCCATACTTCTCTATATCACCCGAAGTCGTATTCGCTAACTGATTTAAAAATTCAATTTGGAAACTACCAGGTCCTTTTTCCACTGTCTTAGCAGCTGCCAGTTCTGCAGCTACACCATAAAACGTTAATGCAGCTACTGCTGCCTTTACATAATCCTTTTCTACCGCTACAAATGCCCCTATTACAGAAGTTAGTAAACAACCAGTCCCCGTAACTTTCGTTAAAATAGAGTGACCATTTCGAATAACAATAGTTCGCTCTCCATCTGTAACAACATCTTCTTTTCCAGTAATCACCGCAACTGTATTCAATTCGTCTGCTGCCTGCTTTGCAATACTTACGACATTACCATTTCCAGCACCAGCGTCTACCCCTTTAATTTCCCATCTCTCATTAATAACGTTCGCTATTTCAGCTGCATTTCCGCGAATAATCGCTAACTCAGTCTCAGCCGGAATATGTCTCGCAACTTCTGTTCGATACGATGTTGCTCCTGCACCGACTGGATCAAACAGTACTGGTACATTGTTCACATTCGCTGATTTACCGGCAAGTAACATCGCTTCTACTTCTTCAGGACGAAGTGTCCCCATATTTAATACTAATGCTCCAGCAATGCTAGCCATTTCTGCCACTTCTTCTTTTGCATACGCCATTACAGGTGATGCCCCTAATGCTAATAAACCGTTAGCTGTAAAATTTGTTACAACAACATTTGTAATATTATGAACGAGCGGATTAGATTCTCTCACCAAATCCACTACTTTGCTAATTTCTTTCATATTCATCCTTCTCATCCCCTAACTATAGTGATGGGAGATACACAAAAAGGCACTTTGCGCGTACGCAAAGTGCCTGAACATGTGCTTTTACACTCTCCCTACGCTGGCATTATCCAACAGGTTCAAATGGTCAATGACGGATTAGTCATACTCTCAGTTTGCATCCACAAACTCCCATGTGCTTATTATTCATCTACTTCAAAGTCTACTCTTATTCTACTAAAATAACAAGTTCTTTACTTTTCTATTTAATATAGAAGCAACCTATAAAACAATAAGCATAATCAAGTGAAACTTTAATCAGTGAGTGTTTTGTTCATTCCACTAAAAACAGCTCAAATATGGAGCGAAACTGAATCTCAAGAAGATGTATGCTATAGTTAACGTATGGAATTTTGAAAGGATGTTTTTAATATGTCAAAAAGCGTTGTAATCGCTGAAAAACCTTCCGTTGCACGTGATATTGCGCGTGTACTGAAGTGCGAAAAAAAAGGAAACGGCTATCTTGAAGGTAGTAAATATATTGTAACTTGGGCTTTAGGACATCTCGTTACACTAGCTGATCCAGAAAACTATGATGTGAAATATAAAAAGTGGAATTTAGAAGATTTACCGATGCTACCTGAACGTTTGAAATTAACGGTTATTAAACAAACAGGGAAACAATTTAATGCTGTAAAAAGTCAGCTTCTTAGAAAAGATGTAAATGAAATCATTGTAGCAACAGACGCTGGACGTGAAGGAGAATTGGTCGCTCGTTGGATTATTGATAAGGTTCGAGTTAACAAACCAATCAAACGTCTATGGATTTCATCTGTTACTGATAAAGCAATTAAAGATGGTTTCGCAAATTTAAAACCAGGTAAAGCATATGACAATTTATATGCTTCAGCAGTTGCGCGTTCAGAAGCTGACTGGTATATCGGTCTTAACGCGACTCGAGCTTTAACGACTCGCTTTAATGCCCAGCTGAATTGCGGCCGTTGCCAAACACCTACTGTCGCTATGATCGCTAATCGTGAAGATGAAATAAAGAACTTCAAAGCTCAAACTTACTACGGCATTGAAGCTCAAACAACAAATCAATTAAAACTAACTTGGCAAGATGCAAACGGTAATAGCCGTAGTTTTAATAAAGAAAAAATTGATGATATTGTAAAAAATCTAGATAAACAAAATGCCACTGTTGTGGAAATTGATAAAAAGCAGAAGAAATCATTCTCTCCTGGTCTTTATGATTTAACTGAATTACAGCGTGATGCAAATAAAAAGTTTGGTTATTCTGCTAAAGAAACATTAAACATTATGCAGAAGTTATATGAACAACATAAAGTGCTAACGTATCCTCGTACAGATTCACGTTACATTTCATCTGATATCGTTGGAACACTTCCAGAACGTCTAAAAGCGTGTGGCGTCGGAGAATACCGTCCTTTAGCACATAAAGTATTACAAAAGCCTATCAAGCCTAATAAATCATTTGTTGATGATAGTAAAGTAAGTGATCATCATGCAATTATTCCAACAGAAGGATATGTTAACTTCTCAGCCTTCACAGATAAAGAGCGTAAAATTTATGATCTAGTTGTAAAACGTTTCTTAGCTGTTTTATTCCCAACATTCGAATACGAGCAACTAACGTTACGCACAAAAGTCGGCAATGAAACGTTCATTGCACGCGGAAAAACAATTTTACATGCCGGTTGGAAAGAAGTATATGAAAATCGCTTTGAAGATGATGATGTAACTGATGACGTAAAAGAGCAACTTTTACCTCGCATTGAAAAAGGCGATACATTAACTGTAAAGTTAATTATGCAAACATCAGGTCAAACGAAAGCACCTGCACGTTTTAACGAAGCAACTTTACTTTCAGCAATGGAAAATCCTACAAAATATATAGATACGCACAATAAACAACTTGCTGATACGTTAAAATCAACTGGTGGATTAGGTACTGTAGCAACACGAGCTGATATTATCGATAAGCTATTCAATTCATTCTTAATTGAAAAACGTGGTAAAGATATTCACATTACTTCAAAAGGCCGTCAATTACTTGATTTAGTGCCAGAAGAGTTAAAATCACCTACACTAACTGGTGAGTGGGAACAAAAACTTGAGGCAATTGCAAAGGGTAAACTGAAAAAAGAAGTATTCATTTCAGAAATGAAGAACTATACGAAAGAAATTGTTTCTGAAATTAAATCGAGTGATAAAAAATATAAACATGACAACATTTCAACGAAGTCTTGTCCAGACTGCGGTAAACCAATGCTAGAGGTAAACGGCAAAAAAGGAAAAATGCTCGTTTGCCAAGACCGTGAATGTGGTCATCGTAAAAATGTATCCCGTACAACAAACGCCCGTTGTCCTCAGTGTAAGAAAAAATTAGAATTACGTGGCGAAGGTGCAGGACAAATCTTTGCATGTAAATGTGGCTATCGCGAGAAATTATCCACCTTCCAAGAAAGACGTAAGAAAGAATCTGGAAGCAAAGCTGATAAACGCGATGTTCAAAAATATATGAAACAACAAAACAAAGAAGAAGAACCATTAAACAACCCATTCGCAGAGGCATTAAAGAAATTAAAATTTGATTAAACAAAAAGGTTCCTACCTCTATCGGTAGGAACCTTTTATGTTAGTGAATGATTTTACTTCCTTTTGCATTCTCAACAAATTTTTCACTTGATTTATTAATTGGTGTTTTCAGTAATAATGCAGCAACAATCATAACTACTACGAAAGCACTTAGTACAAGTAAATCTCGCGTTACGATATCCCAAAGCATTCCACCCACTGTTTCACGAATTGCACTAATTGCGTATGTGAATGGTAAGAACGGATAAAGTGCTTGGAAGAACGCTGGCGTCATTTGAATTGGGAATGTTCCACCCGATCCTGCTACTTGTAGTACAAGTAAAATAATCGCCATCGATTTCCCAACGTTTCCGAAAATAGAAACGAGTGAGTATACGATACAAACGAAGACTCCACCAATAAATAAACTAAATAACACAAACCAGAACTTATCGACTACGTACGTACCGAGTAAGAATATATCTCCCATTGATACGATAAACGCTTGTGAAAGACCTATCGTTAAGAATGTTAATAAACGTCCGAAGTAAATTTCATGGCTCTTATAATTCGCACCTTCTTCGTGCACTTCTACCGTTAATAATGACACCATTAATAATGCGCCTACCCATAATGCAAGCACTGTATAGAATGGTGACATCGCTGAACCGTAGTTCGGCATTGCAAATAATTTATTCTCTTTTAAATTTACTGGATTCGCAAAGTAGTCACTTTGCTTTTCAACATCATTTTTCAATAAGCGTATGATGTCTTTTAAATCCTCTTCAGATTCAAAATCACGAATTTTATCTGCTAATTCTTTAATCTTTTTCTCAGTCTCCGGCATTTCAGTTTTAATGTCTGCTAGTTTCTTTTTACCGTCTACTAAGCCTTTTGATGAATCTTCTAGTAATTTTTTAACATCTGGAAGCTTTTTGTCTGCTTCTTTTAAAATTTGAGATGTGTTTTTAGACATCTCTTTTGTACGAGCAATTGCTTCATTAAAGTTTGGAACGATTTCTGAATCGTACTTAGCTAAGATGTCACCTATTTGACCCGAAACATTTTTAGATACTTCATTAATGCTCTCAATAACATCTGCCGCTGGTTTTTGACCTTTATTAATAGAGTCAATTCCTTTATCAGTTAAATCGATTCCTTTTTGAAGACCATCTTTTATTTTATTCACTTTAGAAATCATGTTATTCGTGTTCTTATCACTATTTACATCTGCTAAAACTTTATTTGTACTTTCCAGAACTGGAATCATGTCGTTAAATAAATTCCATGCTGCTTTGAACTGTCCATTTAAATCATTTAAGGCTACTTTTGTAGAGTCTAATCCATTAACACCTGCGTTGCTTAAGTCTTCTCTTGCTTTTCCAAGTTCTGTTTTTAATCTGCTGTAATCACTTACAGCCTTATCGTACTTTTCTCTACCATTGTCTAATGCCTCATTGGTTTGATTTACTAACTCATTCGCTTTTTTTATATCTTGATTTAAATTACCTCTAAGTTGTTGCGCATCTTCTTTTACACCTTCAGCCTTATCTTTCAATTGCTCGGCTGTACTTACTGCTTTTTCAAAATCAGTTACGAATGTTGCATTATAATCTACTTCTGCTTGATTTACCAAGTTATTTATTGCATCTAATTTTTTATTAGTAGCATCTCTTACATCTTTTTTCACTTCTTGCCCTGTACCGATAATATTGGCAATATCTTTAACGCCACCATTTGCATTTTCGATAGCTGATTTAAGGTTTGTTAATCTTTCTATTCTCTTTTGGAAGAATTCTTTTCCAAAATCAGTTGATGCCGACTCTTTAAATTTAGTAAAGACATCAATTACATATGAAACACTATCCGCACGTCCTTGCAACGTCTCAGAAACATTATTAAGATCTTGTTTCGCTTTTTCCGGATCAAAATTACCATTTTGTAACCCGTTTATAACACCTTGTGCGTAAGTTGTTCCAACACGTATTGAGCTGAAAACATTATTTACAGTTTGATCAATATTTTTAGCAATATTCTTATACCCATCACCATTCACTTGCGGTAACGCTGGAATTTCTGGTATTTGCGGTATTTGTGGAAGAGTTATATTAGGTAACACTGGGAATTTAGCTGGATCTGGAAGTGTCAGATTAAAATCAAATGAAGGATTTTTTAAGTAATCTGTAATTTTCGCTGCAGCATCCAAGCCCTGCTTCGTTACAATTAAATTATTCTTAATAGTTCCCGGAGCACGATTCAATGTTTCATCATTTCTCGCAAAGAATTTATCTAAATTCCCTAACGCTTCTTGCCCATCATTAATAACACTTTCTACAACCGGTAACTCTTTTTGTGCTACCTTCACAACATCTTCTGCTCGAGTCGCATCATCTAACGCCTTATCCATCAATGTATTCATTTCTGGGAACTGCGCTTCTAACTTAAAGACAAGATCTTTTACTTTCTCGATACTTGGTAAGTTTGTTTCTAAATCGATTCCAAGGTCATTGAAGATTTTAAAAATCTCACCGTTCGCTGTTTTAACGAAGTTTTTACTAATTTCTTCCGTAATACCTGATGCACCTTTTGCTGTAATTTTCGGTGCAATCGCATTTACCTTTTCATTTACATAGTAATCAAGTTCTGGTTTCTGTGGATTTTCATCCAGAACAGTTGCAATTTTTTCAGAGAAGTCTTTTGGGATTGTAATGCTTGCATAGTAATCCCCGCGTTCAACTCCGTAAATTGCCTGCTTTTCGTCTACAAACTTCCAACCAAGATTTTTGTTTTTCTTCAGAGAATCTACAATCTCGTCCCCGATATTGATATCTTTCCCTCTTAAATTAGAGCCTGCATCTTGGTTAGAAACTGCAATGGGAACCTCTTTTGTATTTCCATATGGATCCCAAGAAGCTTTAATGTTAAACCATGCATATAACGATGGTAAAATCATTAACCCTAAAACAATAACAATTGCAGCCCAATGTTTGGCTACATTCCGTAAATCTGTCTTATAAATACGCCAAATTTGTTTCATAAAAGTTATCACCTAATTATATATTTTTCCTTCTTTAGAAAATGATACATACATTTTGCAATTATATCACTTTCTACATCGTGGATTAACCAAAAACGAACTATTTTTTCCCATTAACTTTGACTTACTACATTATATAACGAAGTGAGTCAAAGTATGAATACAAAATGACTAAATCGGTTTTACATTCAATAATAACAAATATATAGGAAATGTCATAAAAAATACAAGTATTTTCTCTTGGAAATACTTGTATTCCTCAAAAAAATCCTCACAGCTTTTCATCATCTGTGAGGATTTCTTCTATTATATATCTACTTGTACTTCTATATATCTACTTGTACTTCTACACCGAAATGATCTGAAATTACCTTTCGGTTTGTACCATTAAAAATGACTTTTGAAGAACGGACCTTTTCACTTTGGTTACACAGTATTAAATCGATTCGCAAATTATGTTTATTTTCATCCCAACCAGCAATCTCACCTTGGACAGTTGTTCCCTCATCCTTCTCTATCGCTAGTTCATATGTGTCATACAAACCTTTTTGCATCGTATACTCATAACCCTCGCCTTCCAAACGGGCATTGTTATTAAAATCACCCATTAAGAAGGCAAGCTCATTGCTATCTACACGCTCCATCAAACGATCGATTTGACCTTTGAATGATTCTTCTTCATCATTCCACCAACCGAGGTGGCAAGAGTAAAACGTGATGCTTTTATCATTATACGCAATTGTTGCACTTACAATTTTGCGTGTTTTCCAATACGTTGTATCCTTATTTTCTGATATAAAGAACGTATTTTCTTTTATAATACTATGCTTCGTTATAATCGCTAATCCTTCTTCATACACATCATAACCAATATGAGAGAAATCCCAAGTAATATTGTAATCTTTTACATGTAACGCTTTTAACTCTTCTAATAGTAAAAGTCCAAAATTATCTTCTTTCTTGTTACCGCATACATTTTCAGCCCCTATCGACTGACTGACTTCTTGCAATGCGATGACATCGTACTCTTCTTCTTGAATGACTTTAGCAAGATATTTTATCTTTTCCATTTGATTTTCTTCTTGCCAAGAGTGACAGTTTAAAGTTAGCAATTTCATATTATTACGCACCTAACATATCTTGAATGTCTGACTTTAATACGTCAGCTTTCGGGCCATATACTGCTTGTACACCTTTATCTTTTACAATCAGTCCTAAAGCACCATTTTGTTTCCACTGCGCTTCTGGTGCAACAACATCTAAATCTTTTACTGTTACACGTAAGCGCGTCATACAAGCATCTACGTCAGCAATATTATCTTTTCCACCTAATAAATCAATAACTTTTGTTGCTAATGAACCATCTTGTACATTTCCTGTTCCTTCTGATGCCTCATCTTCGTTATCAATATAGTTACCTGCACGTCCTGGTGTTGGTAAGTTGAACTTTTTAATTAAGAAGTTGAATAATGTAAAGTTCAGACCGAAGAATACTAATGAAACGATAACGAAATTGATTAAATCTCTAGTTAGTCCTGCATTAACCATCATCGGTGTACGAGTAATTAACTCAATAAATCCAAATGCGTGAACACGTAAGTTAATTAAATCTGCTAACGCGAATGCAAGTCCTGTTGTAATTGCATATACAACATATAATACTGGAGCAATAAACATGAACATAAATTCAATTGGTTCTGTTACACCTGTTAAGAATACTGCTAAAGCTGCCGATAAAAACATTGGTTTATATTTTGCACGTTTTTCTTTATCAACATTACGGAACATCGCGAATGCAATACCCATTAACGCTGCTGTTGAGCCGATAACTTGTCCTGCTTTGAAACGAGCTGGTACAACATTATTTAATAGATCGTTATATGCTTTCGTATCTCCATTTGCTAATAAGTTATTTAAATCTGTAATCCATGCAAGCCATAATGGATCTTGTCCTGCTACAATTTGTCCAACTTTTGAGCCAGTTAACATCGTATATGTTCCGCCTAGCTCTGTGTAGTTCATCGGAATCGTTAACATATGGTGTAAGCCAAATGGTAATAGTAAACGCTCTAACGTTCCATATACAAACGGTGCAACAACTGGTGCGCTATCTTTAGATGCTGCAATCCAGCGACCAAATTCATTTAATCCACTTTGGATGAATGGCCATAAAAGTGATAATACAATTGCAGTGACTGTAGACCAAACAATTACAACGAATGGTACGAAGCGTTTTCCGTTAAAGAACGCTAATGCCTGTGGCAGTTTATTATAGTTATAGTATTTGTTATATAAAGTAGCTCCTAAGAAACCTGTGATAATCCCTACGAAAACTCCCATGTTTAATGCTGGTGCACCAAGTACAGAAGTAAAGTAATCTTTTACAATTAAGTCCCCTGCTAATACTGAAGAAACTTTCGCTTTTGAATCCGCTAACATTTCAGCGTTTACGCCAAATATAGCTCCTGTAATTCTGTTTGTTAAGACGAATGCTAATAGCGCTGCAAATGCACCACCTGCGCGATCTTTCGCCCAAGATCCCCCAATTGCTACTGCGAATAAGATGTGTAGATTAGTAATAATTGCCCAACCGATGTCTTCCATTACGCGAGCGATTGTATGAACTGCGTTAATATCCCCAGCAGACATTCCAATTAACTTACCGATAGAAATCATTAAACCAGCTGCTGGCATTACAGCTACAACAACTAATAACGCTTTCCCGAACTTTTGCCAAAAATCAAAAGACGTAATTTTCATCTGTTCTTCCTCCCCTTTATTTATAACAACATAATGATTTAAATTATAATTTCTGTTTCTGTTATGAAAACGATTCCTTATGTTACTTCATTTTTATCTTTACGCAACCGTTTTCATAAATCTATTTTAATAAAAGCGTTTTCACTTTGCAATAGAAATTTATTATTTTTCATAAAAAAAGATGCTCTAAGAGCATCCTTTTTTATTATGAAATACGATAAACCCTTGTTTCATAAGGCTTTAACGTGATTGAATTTACTTGTTCATGTTCCGCAACTTCATAGTTATTTAAAAGCAAACGTTTGCGTTCTAGTGCAAATGAATCCTCATTATATACAGCTTCCTCTTTTGAGATATTACTAATTACAATGATTTTTTCATCGTTTAATGTACGAGTATATGCATAAATTTGCGGATCATCTTCTAAAAGTAAATCGTACGTACCATAATTCAGTACATCGTGCTCTTTTTTCAAGGCAATCATTTTCTTATAGAAATTGAAAATAGAGTTATCTTCATTCTTTTGCTTTTCAACATTAATTTCTTTGTAGTTTGGATTCATCCCAAACCAAGTTGTACCTGTTGTGAAGCCAGCATTCACCTCATCGTTCCACTGCATAGGTGTACGTGAATTATCGCGGCAAGAAGCCCATATAATTTCCATCATATCTTGATGAGATACACCCTCTGCAATTTTCTCACGATATAAATTTTTAATTGCTACATCATCGTAATCTTCAATATTTGGGAATTGAACATTTGTCATCCCAATTTCTTGTCCTTGATAAATAAACGGTGTACCGTGCATAAAGAAATACATCGCTCCAAGAGCTGTCGCACTTTCACGCCAATATTGTTTATCATCTCCCCAAGTTGAAACGATACGTGGCTTATCGTGATTCTCAATATATAAAGCATTCCATCCTTTATTTTCCAGGCCTTTTTGCCATTTCGTTAATACTTTTTTCAGTCCTACAACATCAAGATCTTTCTTCTTTTCTGCATCCCATAAGCTTAAATGTTCGAATTGGAATACCATATTGAACTTACCTTGCTCTTCTCCAACCCAAAGCTCAGCATCTTCAATCTTAACACCATTCGCTTCACCGACAGTCATAATATCGTACTTAGAAAATGTATTTTCTTTTAACTCTTCTAATAAAGGTTGAATACCATCCACATTCATATGTTTATCAAAAGATGGTACATACTTTAGTTCTTTTGGATTTGGCATATCTTTGAAACCATCTTCTTTTTTAATATGGCTGATTGCATCCACTCGGAAACCATCAATTCCTTTATCAAGCCACCAATTAACTGTATCGTATAACACTTCGCGAACTTCTTTATTCTCCCAGTTTAAATCTGGTTGTTTACGCGAGAATAAGTGTAAATAATATTGTCCTGTTACTTCATCATATTCCCATGCCGAACCGTTAAAAATACTTTCCCAGTTGTTTGGTTCCACACCATCTTTACCATCATGCCAAATATACCAATCACGCTTCGGATTGTCTTTAGATGAACGTGACTCAATAAACCATGGATGTTCATCACTCGTATGATTAATAACTAAATCAATAATAAGCTTCATATCACGCTTATGAACTTCATCTAGTAAAGCATCAAAGTCTTCCATCGTACCAAATTCATCCATAATATCTTGATAATCACTAATGTCATAGCCATTATCATCATTAGGTGACTTATACATTGGACAAATCCAAATTACATCTATACCTAAATCTTTTAAATAATCCAGTTTTGCAATAATACCTTGTAAATCTCCAATACCATCACCATTTGAATCCATAAAGCTACGCGGATAAATTTGATACGCAACCGCTTCTTTCCACCATGTCTTTTTCATAGTCATTCTCTCCTTTTGCATCCCATCAGAATTTTATGCAAACGTTTTCGTAACACTATCATAACAAAATATGAATAGTTTGCAACTGTTTTCATTGAACTCTATGTAGATTCCTTATTCTTATGCTTTATTTATTTCTCACAAAAGCAAATCTCATTCCTCACCTGCTCTTGTCCACGCACGTTACATACACTTCTCATATATTAATAAAAAGCACTGCTTGTTTTAGAAAGGAGTGATACATTGAAACAAACAAAATTAACAGGTCGTATCGTCGTTCCTTCAGACCCAGACTATGACGTAGCCCGAATGAATTTAAATTTAAGCATTCCAAAACTCCCTTGCGTTATTGTTTTTTGTCAAAATCAAAATGATGTCTGTAACGCCTTAAAATGGGCACGCGAACGTCATGTACCATTTCGCTTAAGAAGCGGACGTCATAGCTATGAAAATTTTTCTCTTTTAAATAGAGGACTTATTATTGATGTGAGTGAAATGCATCGCATTACTGTTAATACAGATAAATTAACAGCAACAATTGAAGCTGGTGCAAACCTTGGCACTGTCTATAAAGAACTTTGGAATTACGGTGTTACAATACCAGCTGGTACAAGTGCAAGCGTTGGAATTGTTGGATTAACACTTGGCGGTGGCATCGGTATGCTTTCACGCTTATTTGGATTAACATGCGATCAATTAGTAGAAGTTGAAATAGTACAAGCGTGTGGTAAATTTGGAGCAAAAATCATTCGTGCAAACGAACATGAAAACCATAATTTGTTTTGGGCGTGTCGCGGTGGTGGTGGTGGAAACTTCGGAATTATTACTTCTTTAACTTTTCGAGTCCACCCGATAAAAAATGTATCAATCTTCTCAATTACATGGAAATGGGAAGATTTTATCGCTGCATTTCAAGCGTGGCAAAACTGGGCGCCTTATATAGACGAACGACTCACTTCATCCATTGAATTATTCGCAAAGCAACAAAATAAAATTGAGGCACAAGGTGAGTTTATTGGCTCTCCCTCTGAACTCTATTCCTTATTATCTCCCCTTCTTGAGACAGGTACCCCTACTCTCTTTATAGATGAAGTTCCTTATATAAAGGCTGTTGAATTTTTTAACAGTGGTAACATCCCTGAAAACTTCAAGCGCTCTGGTTCCTATGTATATAAACCTATCCCTCTTAAAGGCATTCAAATCATGCAATATTTTCTTTCTCATGCTCCAAATAAAGATGCGAGTATTTGGCACCAATCTCTCGTAGGTGCTGTTGAAGATATTTCGCCGAATGAAACGGCTTATTTTCATCGTAAAGCAATTATTGCTCAAGAATACATTACCTCTTGGAAATGCGATGATGAAGAAAATCGAAATATACGCTGGGTTAAAGATTTACGAGAAAGCTTAGATCCTTATACACTAGGTGACTATGTCAATTGGCCCGATATTGACATCAAAAATTGGCAAACTAGTTATTATGGCTCTAATTTTCAAAAACTACGCAAGGTGAAAAGCCTATATGACCCATGCAATGTTTTTCGTTTCCAACAAAGTATTCCACCATTTCATACGTAAAAAAAGGAAGAACAGCATGCTGTTCTTCCTTTTTACATTGAAAATCGTTCAATTGTTTGTTTCAAATCCGCTGCTTGCTTCTCTAAATCCTTTAACAATTGATCGATTGCTATCATATTTTTAGATTGTTGCAACGTCACACGTGCTACTTCTTGCGAACCAGCTGACGTTTCTTCAGCAATTGCTGCTACAGCCTTCGTCTGCGCTCCTGTTTGATGAATGTGACTCACTTGTTCGTTCATATAGCTACTAATTTGCTTCGTTGCATCGGCAACTTCCATAACACTTGTTGACATTTCTTTTAAAATTAATTCCGTAGCTTCCCCACGTTTCGCCTCTTCTTTAGCTATTTTCACTTGTTCTGTCATTTTCATTGCAACTTGTTGTACTTCCTCTTGCATATTTCGTAATAACTGCGATATGTTTCTTGCAGAATGATCACTTTCATCAGCAAGTTTCCGTACTTCTTCCGCAACAACCGCAAAGCCTCTTCCATGCTCTCCTGCACGAGCAGCCTCAATAGAAGCGTTTAGTGCTAATAAATTAGTTTGGCTAGCAATCTCACTCACAACAGATACAATGTGTTCTACTTGTTTCATTCTTTCCTCTAACTTCTGTACATTTTGCATTGAATCTTCATTTTCTTTCGCCAATGTTTGAATACCTTGAATTAAAGACGTAAAGACACGAGTACTATGCCCTAAAGCTTGAACCATTTCTGAAGACAAATCATCAGACTGTTTCGCTTTCTCTTCTACTTCACTTGCAATAGAAGTTGTTGTATCAACAGCAGAAACAATCGCTTGAATTGATGCCGCTGATTGCTCAGCGCCAGAAGAAATCTCTGCCAGAGTTTCAGAAACACCTCGAGCTTGTTTTGTCGCTTCCCCTGTTTGTTTTCTAATTTGCTGTACTTGATTGTTTGTATACGAAAATGTTGTATCAATATTTTTTACCATGCCCCTTAAGTTCCCTAGCATCATATTAAATGCAACACTTAAAGATTTAATTTCATCATCAGTCTTCGGTAACGGAACATCTTCACGAATATCTCCTTCAGCCGCTTTTCTCGCCGCCTCTTCTAACTTTCGAAGCGGTTTAATTAAAAATACGGCTGCTCCATATGCTAAAATTCCAGACCATACTACCCCTAATAACATAACGATAATATTATATGCAGCTTGACTTACATAACTTTGAAAATAATCATATATCACATAAATAAAAAATATACTTGTTGAATATGTAATTAAAGCTAAAACTGTAGTGAATAGCATAAGTTGTGTACGTAAGCCAAAGGAAAATGTCTTCCTTTCTTTTTCCATCTCTTCTTTCCCCCTTTTTATAAGTAATATAAGTACTACCTATATATTATTATCCATATTTTCATTATAGAAGGATATAGGGATTTCAAAAAATTATTATTTCCTTTAATATCAAATCCACGAAAAAAATAAAGGATTCTGACAATTTATGACTAATAACAGAAATAAGGGGCAACATTTGTAAAATATATTTTTGACTGGGGGTTTTGTATGATTCAGGTTCGAAATCTAGTAAAATCATTCGGCTCACTTGATGTTTTAAAAGGAATTGATTTAGAAGTAAACGAAAAAGAAGTTGTTGTTTTAATTGGCGCCAGTGGTTCCGGTAAAAGTACATTACTTCGCTGTCTTAACTTTTTAGAAATGTACGATGAAGGTGAAATTCACTTACAAGGTGAAAGAATTGATCCAAAGCATTCAAATTTAAACAAAGTCCGTGAAAATGTCGGTATGGTTTTTCAGCACTTTAACCTCTTTCCCCATATGACCTCACTAGAAAACATCATAGAAGCACCTATTCATGTAAAGAAATTAGAAGCAGCAAATGCAAAGGAAATTGGAAATCAGCTTTTGCAAAAAGTCGGTCTACAAGATAAAGCAGATGTAACTCCCCACCTCCTGTCAGGTGGTCAAAAACAGCGCATTGCCATTGCACGAGCTCTTGCTATGAATCCTAAAATTATGCTATTTGATGAACCCACCTCAGCCTTAGACCCTGAACTTGTTGGAGAAGTATTGCAAGTTATGAAAGAACTTGCTGAAGAAGGAATGACTATGGTTATTGTTACTCATGAAATGAATTTCGCAAGAGATGTGGCTGATCGTGTCATTTTTATGGATGATGGAAAGATTGTAGAGGACGCTCCGCCAGCGCAATTCTTTTCAGCTCCATCACATGAACGAGCAAAACAATTTCTACGCAACGTTTTATAATGTAACTTCTGTTTCAAACGAAAAGAAATACATTCATACGGTGCATAGCTAATCATCTAAATAAAATATCTCAATAACATACTTAAAACCATCCGTATGATCAATATATAGGAGGGGTTTTATGAAAAGAAAACTATTAACCATTGTTGCGAGTATTACATTATGTACATCCTTTATACTAGGAGCCTGTAGTAAGGAAAGTGCTACTACTTCTTCAAATGGTGAAAAAGAATTTCGTTATGCGATGAGTGGCTTGTATAAACCTTTTAACTATAAAGAAAATGACGGAAAACTTGTCGGTTTTGATGTGGAAATAGGTGAGGCACTTGCGAAAAAAATGAATATGAAACCAACACCTATTACAAATCCATGGGAAACGCTAATCCAAGGTCTCAAAGCGAAAAAATATGATGTAATACTGGGCAGTATGGCAATTACAGAAGAACGTTTAAAAGCTGTTAATTTCTCAAATCCTTATTATCGTTCTGGTGCCCAAATTTTTGTAGCTAAAAAGAATACATCTATCTCTTCTCCAGAAGATTTGAAAGGTAAGAAAATTGGTGTTGTAAAAGCTAGTACCTTTAAAGCCCTTGTTGCAAAACATACAGATCAAATTACAGAATACGATAGCGATATTACTGCACTTATGGACTTAGAGCCTGGACGTATTGACGCAGTAATCACAGATCAAATGGTTGGTTTGCGCATGATCAAAGAAGGTAAATCAAATATAAAAGAAGCTGGAAAACCATTAAACCTTGATGAAATGGGAATTGCTATTCGTAAAGATGATAAAGAAATGGTTGAGAAAGTAAATAAAGCTTTAGATGAAATCATTAAAGATGGTACGTATGAAAAGATTAGTAAAAAATGGTTTGGGCGCAACATTCTTGGTGAAGAGGAAAAAACAAAGTAAATTAGCTAATCAAATGTTCCATGAATTATGCCCCACTTTTTATCCCGCTATTTATGGGCAGTAAAACTCCCAATTAGTGTGGGTAAATAATCAGTGGGGTATTTCATTCCCTACCAAAATCCATACAATATGAGGTGACACATATGTTTGAAATTTTTATGTCTACTTATCCCACACTCTTAAAGGCTACTATTGTCACATTACAATTAACACTAACATCCCTATTACTTGGTTCACTAATTGGATTACTATTCGCTTTTTTTCGAATCTCTAATAATAAAGTTTTAAATAGTATTGCTCACGTATATATCGCCATTATTCGTGGTACACCTTTAATTGTTCAAATCGCCATTCTCTATTTCGGTATTACATCTATTATTGTTTTCACCCCTTTTTGGGCAGGAGCAATTGCTTTAGCAATCCATAACGGTGCATATATTACTGAAATTTTCCGCGGATCCATCCAATCTATTGACCGTGGACAATTGGAAGCTGCTCGCTCTCTAGGTATGCCGTATCCTTTAGCGATGCGCCGCATCGTATTACCGCAAGCATTTCGTCAATCTCTTCCTCCTTTAGGAAATCAGTTTATTATTGGATTAAAAGACTCTTCCCTCGTTGCATATGTAGGATTGTCCGAATTATGGGGATCAGGTTTATCAATTGCTGCAGGTAACTTCCAACAATTAGATACATATATAATCGTTGGTTTATATTACCTCGTACTTGTTCTTCTATTTACTTATTTTGTTAACCTTTTAGAAAAACGACTACAACGAAAAGAAACAAATTCAGTTCAAGTTAGTGCAAAGAATAAAAAAGAAGTCTCTTTATAAGAAAAAGCAAGCCAGAGATGGCTTGCTTTTTCACTGCAAAAATATATTAATTTTTATTGATTTGCTTTTTTAATGCTCTCTTCTTCCTCTATATGTTCCTCACGATATGAAATATTATGAGGATCTAGTCCATTTCCTAAAGAGCCATAGAAATGCTCTCTATGCGGATCCACTAATTCACTTCCTTGATAATACACACGTGGTGTATTCCATAGCGCCGCCAAAGCTTTTGTCATCGGCATCTCATGATAGCGTTCCGGCCACATTTCTTTAATTTTCTCTTTTACTAATGGATAGTATTTAGAGCTCATAGCAGGGAACAAATGGTGTTCTGTATGATATGAGAAATTAAAATGTAAAACGTCTACCCAGCGCGGCACTGTTACTGATAAACAGTTTGCTAACGGATCATTTACTGGAACAATTGGATTTAAGCGGTGATTTGTTGCGATATATGCCATTACAATAAAGTTAGCAATTAACAATGGAATCACATATGCAAATAACCACTTTCCAGGTCCCATAATAAACAATAAACTAATCCAAACAGTCCAAGGCAAAAGAAGTTGAAGCCATACAGATTTTTGATTGGATGACTTGAACTCTTTTATAAAATGAAAGAACATTCGAGTCGAATGCAATGTAAATTGAATTGTTAGTGATAGAAAACTAAAGAATGAACGTACATGAAGAGGCATGCGATATACCCAGCTCAAAAACTTACTCTTTTTAAGCTTCTCAAGTGTAGGCCATGCATCTGGATCATTCTCTTCATGTTGTGTATGAACGTGATGCGTTGCATTATGCCATTTTCTCCAAAGTTTAGGACCTGTTGATAGTGGCATAAATGCAATCGCTCCTAAGAAATCACGCAGCCATGCCTTTCTTACAACAGTTCCATGTAAAATTTCATGCCCTAAAAACCCAAGTGAAGCAAAACATAATCCAAGAACAATCGCAATTCCTAGATTCGCCCACACATTCAATTCAAATACACCAATTGATATTAACCCCGCCAATGCCACAAGCAAATAAGCCAGTCCACCAAACAGACGAGTAGGAACTGGTTTAAATGCCTTTTTCGGCAAATGTGGTGATACACGTGCTGCATACCACCCAAACGTATGAAGCTCCTTCATCCTTTTGCCCCTTTCTTATGCCGCGCCTTGCGCAACTTACATATATCAATTCTTGCTTCCAGATTGATTTTACTAGGTGATTAAAAAAGCCTCTATTATAAGGAAAATATACTCACTCTATCGTCACTTATTTTTCGCTTTTATTATCAATGAAAAACATTTCTCTTTTTACTCTCTATCAACCTTTCCACATGATAAATCATATCAATAGAATTTCCACATTGTCAATAACTTTTATGACCTAGTAATAAAAGTTGGTTATATTTTTATAATTATACTTTATTTCACTAAAGAAAATGTATAGATTCCATAAGGATTCACCTACTATATATAGACATTTTCTTAAACGCCATAGACTCTATCTCATTCAATAACTCTCTATGTAATCAACAAACAGAATCACTTAAATTTAGTTTTATATAAATCCTACTTCTTCATAATGCCCCACCTAATTAATTATATTAAAATAATTTATGACCTCTTTTAATAAAGATAGACTACTTCTAAAACAACACACATGAATTTCATATAATATGGAAATATTAAAAGGAAAATTGTTCTAAAATCAGGAGGTTTCCGCAATGACAAGTGATACATTTCCACAACTGCCGCTATCTTATTGGATTGAATCTACTCAGTTTCCTACTTTCTCTCGTTTATCCGAAAATATAAAGACAAAAGTTGCTATTATTGGTGCTGGTATTACAGGTATTACTACTGCTTATTTACTTGCAAAAGAAGGCATCGATGTTGTGTTAATTGATTCTGGGCTTATTTTAAATGGAACGACTGGACATACAACAGCAAAGGTAACAGCACAACATGATCTTATTTATGATGAATTAATAAATCATTTTGGTGTAGAAAAGGCCGGGCTTTACTATGAATCAAATAATAAGGCTCTACAATTCATAAATGAAACTGTTCAAACATATAAAATCGACTGTAATTTCTCAAATGAAGATTCATATTTATATACAACTACTGATAATGGATTAAGAAATTTATCGAAAGAATATGAAGCTTATCAAAAATTAAATATACCTTGTGACTATGTTCAATCTCTATCGATTCCTATTCCAGTACAATCTGCGCTTGTAATGAAAAATCAAGCACAATTCCATCCCCTTCTTTATTTAAAAACACTTTTAGAAAAGTTTGTGGAGATGGGCGGAAAGGTCTACGAACAAACAGCAGCTATGGATGTGGAAAAGGGAGATTATCCACAAATAATTACAAAAGAGGGCCATCATATCACTTGTGAATATATCGTCTCTTGTTCACATTTCCCTTTTTATGATGCGAATAGCTTTTTCTTTACGCGAATGTACGCAGAACGCTCCTACGCTCTTGCAATAAAAGCAAAAACGGAGTATCCAGGTGGCATGTATTTAAGTATTGATGATCCAAAGCGCTCCTTACGCTATATAAAAAACAATGGAGAAAAATTAATTTTGATTGGCGGAGAGAGTCATAAAACAGGTCAAGGAATAAATACGATGCTTCATTATGAAGCACTCTATTCTTTTGCTGAAGCAACTTTTGGAATAGACGAAGTTCCTTATAGATGGTCAGCACAAGATTTAATCACTCTAGATAAGCTTCCTTATATCGGACATATTAACGAAAGAAATCCAAATATATTTGTTGCAACTGGATATCGCAAATGGGGAATGACAACTGGAACTGCTGCCGCTCATTTACTGAAGGACTCCATTCTAGAAGTCCACAATCCCTATAAGGAACTGTATGCACCATCACGCTTCCATGCAAATCCAGATATAAAAACGTTCCTCTCCCAGAACATTGATGTTGCGAAACATTTAATTGCAGGAAAGATTGAAACCGCATTACGTAAGCCAGAAGATCTCGAAGTTGGTGAAGGATCTGTCGTGCATGTTAACGGTAAACGAGCAGGTGCTTATAAGGACAAAGAAGGAAAATTACATATCGTCGATACAACTTGTACACATCTCGGCTGTGAAGTTGAATGGAATAATGGTGATTGTACTTGGGATTGCCCTTGCCATGGTTCTCGTTTTTCAATTGAGGGAGACGTTCTTGAAGGCCCAGCAGATCAACCGTTAAAACGAGTTGATAATGAGTAAACAAATAAAGAAGTTCAACAGAATTACTGTTGAACTTCTTTATTTGTTATAAAACCTTTTCAGATAAATTCCGACACAAGGAGGAAAATATTAACATAAAACAAAATAATATATTCATGTACAAATAAAAGGGGTGAATACTATGCAACCTTCAGCTCCACCTCATCTAGAATCTACAGAAACTATCTTTTCAAACTCTATTACAAGACTTGTTGTTTTTATTTGTTGGCTAGCCATTTTAGCTGATGGATATGATTTAGGTATTTACGGTGCCGTTCTACCAAAGCTCCTAGAAGACAATAGCTGGGCACTTTCACCAGCTCACGCTGGAACTATTGCCAGTTATGCTTTGTTTGGGATGTTTATTGGCGCTATTCTAGTTGGAACCATTACAGATCTAATTGGACGAAAATGGACACTTATATGCTGTTTAGCACTTTTTTCTATCACAATGGGCCTAGCTGCTATTGCTCCTTCTCCTGAATTATTTGGGCTATGGCGATTTATCGGAGGAATTGGACTAGGCGGTGTTATTCCAACAGCTTCCGCACTTACTGTTGAATATTCACCAAAAAAGCGACAATCTTTTATTTATGCTCTTATGTTTACTGGCTATCCTTTAGGTATCGTGTTAGGTGCTATTTTGTCTATATTTATGTTAGAAGACTTCGGATGGAGAATTATGTTTGGCATCGGAATGATTCCACTACTCCTCATTCCTTTCATTATTCGTTATTTACCCGAATCCATTCAATTTTTATTATCACGTAATCGCCAAGAAGAAGTGGACAAAATTCTTAATCGTTTTCAAATTGAATTCTATGCAAAAGATGAAACTCATCAAGCCCCATCTAATATACGAAAGAGAAATGGGTTTCTTACGCTATTCTCAAAAGAATACATAAAATCAACACTGCTTTTTTGGCTCACTTATATAATGGGGATGTTTTTAATATACGGTTTAAATACTTGGTTACCGCAGATGATGCGCCAAGCAGGATACCCTCTTGGATCTAGTTTATCATTTCTACTTATGCTAAATATTACTGCCGCTATCGGTGCATTATTTGCTGGAGCAATCGCGGATCGTATAGGAGCTAAAATTGTTATCAGCATCTCCTATCTTATGGCAGCTATATGTATTGGACTATTAACAATTAAACCATCTGTTACAATCATTTATCTTTTAATTGGTCTTGCTGGAATTGGATCAGTCGGTATTACTCAAATATTAAATGCATATGTGACACAATACTTCCCATCACATGTCCGAGCTACTTCCTTAGGCTGGGGACTTGGACTTGGTCGAGTTGGTGCGATTGCTGGTCCTATCCTTGTCGGTATTATTATGACAATGCAATACGACCTAGCTTGGAATTTTTACTTATTCTCATTCGCAGGTCTTCTCGCAGCTATATCTGTTTTCTTTATTCCTACAAAATGAAAAAGAGCACAAGCTTACTTGTGCTCTTTTTCATTTACTGTAAACAACATATCTCGAAACAATGTATTTAAACTCTCAATATCGATTCCTGATTTCTTTTCAATTCCTTTTACATATTGCTGATAGTAATGAATTTGTTCTTCTAAAAATTGATTTAACACCTTAACTTTCAATCCAACATCTAGTTCAGTACCTGCTTTTTTCTTTATTAATAACTTTTCAATTTCCTCTAACACACTATGCTCCAATGATAATTCTGTAATCAATCGATCAAATTCTACAGGAGGTAAAGTCGCTTTCTCCTCTAACCATTTACAAGCTAAAATAGGACGCAATACATAAAAGTACTTTTTCAATTTTACATTCTCACCTTGCAAAAATTCACGATAATTTTTTGAAGCCATATGTAAGTAATGATATATCGTTGCTTTTGGATCAAAATTCGTTTCACTCATTTGCTGAAGCTGTTCTGGAAAATTAGAGTTTTTCGAATAAAAAATTGGTGAACGAATCCATTCGAGTAAAGCTGGATTTGACTTTGCGAATAGTTGTAACGCTTTTTTTATATCCCATCCGCTTATATCTAAATCATCACTAATCGGATACTCAATTACATCTCGTTTATCATGAATTGATAAATACCATTCTACCGGATGCATATAAACGAATCTAACATCATAATCACTGTCTTTCGAAGGAAATCCCCAAGCACGACTCCCTGACTCCACTGCAAATAAAATTTTTACATCATTTTCTTTTTCAATTCTTTCTAACTCCACCTTAATTTTCTCTCTCATTTCATACCCTCTCCATTTTTTGATTATTTCCTTGGAAATTCGACAAATATACTACTCAGTTTACTACATACTAAAATAGCTGTCAGAAAACTCCTGACAGCCAGACAAAATTCTTTATTTTTTACTTATTCTTTTCTGTTACACTAACCGCAATTCGTTCAAACTCTTTTTGAATCTCCTCTTTATATGCGTCTACTTTTGAAAAATCCATAGCAGCAATATAAATTCGTTCTAATTTATCACGAACTGATTTCGCTTTCGCTAAGAAAGACATCGCCTCATTCATTTTTGCTTTATATTGAATGGAGACATCGCGAATTTCCTCTGCATACTTCTCATCCGTCCCTGGTGTCACAATAAGGGCATACATATCTATAATCTCATCACCTTCACGACTCGGAAAATATTCATGTGGTGCGGTGCTATCAAAAATTGCAAACCCTAATTCTCTTACGATAACCATATCAAGACTATTTGGATCAAATCCACAATGATATACTTCAACTTCAAACCCTTTTTCTTCTGCTACCTTAGCTAATTTTTTGAGCATTGTTGATTTCCCAGAGCCTGGGCGTCCTTTTATAAAATAACGATGTGGTAATCCTTCTGTTAAATTAGGAACAAAATCAACTGCTCCTTTCGGTGTAGCTGCTCCTAAAAAGCGATGTTTCACAAGCGATTGTTTCCCGCCTTTATCTGTAAATAATTTTTGAATCAGCTGATCGGTTAGTTCATTCGCTTTATTAAAATCAATATTACTAATATATATTTTCTCCCACTCATCATGTATAATTAACGCCTCGTTAAAACGAGCGTAAGCAGCTTGAAAAGCTTTGCTTGCTTCTGAAACAAAACGTTCAATTTCCGCTTTCTGCTTTCTTAATTTATCTGAATCCCAAGCAACCCCTAAATTTATATACTCCTCGACAACTCCTGGCATTTTCGGCTCAATAACATGCGGTGATGTTCCATCAACAATTCCTACTTTTAACTTCGGAATAATTACACCATCAACCGATTTATTATCAGAAGAACAGTGTAAAAATTCAATATCATATCCTTTTTCAACCCATTCACGGCCTATTGCCTTAATTAAAGAAGATTTCCCCGTTCCAGGGCCACCCTTTAAAATAAATAACCTGTTTAGCCCTTTTAAATTCTCTTCATATAAATTATGAAACCCTCTAGCTGTATTTCCACCAGCATAATAATTCAATATATTCCCTGTCACTGCACTCACTCCTTCGCAGCATTCTATTTACATAAGCTACAATATGCGAGCAACTTTATTTGGGTGAATACCTATTTTGTATTGCACAAAATAAGGAAATGAATTACAATTTTATTATATCAAAAATTCTGAACTTTAAATTAAATATACCTTTATCAAGAGAGGCAGAGGGACCGGCCCTTTGAAGCCCAGCAACCTCAGTTTATACAAACTGAATAGGTGCTAATTCCTGCAAAATGCATTGCATTTTGAAAGATAAAACGTAACTATTGTGTGCAAAACTCATCTTTCTTGATTATGAAAGGTGAGTTTTTTATATTTCAAAACATATATTGGAGGTATTTAAAGTGAAAGTAATTGACCTATCCCAAACATTTGAAAACAATATGTCTCAATTCCCTGGAACACCAAAAATCAATTTAGAAGCCATTACAAACGTTGAAGAAACAGGTTATCAAGTTACAGATTTTCATTCTGTCGTTCATGTTGGTACGCATTGCGATGCCCCTGCCCATTTCATTTCAGGCGCAACTACTATCGATCAATTACCCCTAGATCAATTTGTAGGCGAAGCTGTTCTTATTGATGTAACTCATGTACAAGAACGAAAATTACCTAAAGAAGTATTACACAATGCCGACATAAAAGAAGGGGATATTGTCATTTTCCATTCCAACCTATCTAATAAATGGAATACAAAAGCATATGAACAAGAAGCCTTTTATCTTTCCGAAGAATTAGCTGAAGAATTAGTTCAATTAAAAGTAAAATCTGTTGGTTTAGATTTCATTTCTCCTGACGAGGTAACGACAGAAACATCACCGATTCATCACATACTACTTGGGAATAATATTTATTTAATTGAAAACTTAACAAACTTAGATGCCATTAACACGAAACGTTTCTTTTTCTCAGCAGCACCTTTAAAAATTAAAGATAGTGATGGTGCTTTCGCAAGAGCATTCGCTGTTATTTTTTAAACAAATTATACAAAAAAGCAAAGATCATTATTGACCTTTGCTTCTATATTTTTTATTTAAACTAAGAAAGAATTGCTCGACACGAGGACGTACCCAAGCTAAATAATCTTTCTCTTTCTTCTTTGTACAAGCTATTTCTTCTCCATCTACCATCTCGACAAGCTCTAGCTCTAACAGTTGCCTCGTAAATGCTAACATATTTATTTCTTCGGCTGGATACTCTTCTTTTAATTTCTCCTCAATTTCCCCCAATAAAAAACCGTCACGCATCATTGCCAATGCATCAATCCAAAGTGGCGGCATTTCATATTTTTCTCCTGTAATTGTATCTTTTACAATATAATTCTTTTGCTCTTTTCGAAATTGAATTGTGTGCAAACATACAGTCGAATTTAATGTTAATTCCATCATACCACCTCTTTCATCATATCTGCATAGAAAAAAGGATGCGCGTGCACCCCTTCTTTTTCTAACACTACCGAACCGTTACATGAATAATAAATCTCATGTCGATATTTTCCTCCATTATAAACGAAGTATTTTATAAAAAAAACCCTTCTTGAAACATTTTATAAAATGTTTATATTTACACAACAAGAACACTTTTCTGAAAAATATTTTCTTCTAGCACATTATACTATCGGTAAAGAAATCTCCACTTTCGTTCCTATTCCCACGCTACTTTGGATCGCTATACTTCCTTGGTGTTCCTGAATAATTTTATATGTAATCATTAATCCAAGTCCCGTACCATTCTCCTTTGTTGTGTAAAAAGCCTTTCCAATCTTCTCTAACTTCTCCTTCTCTATACCAAAACCCTGATCTTCAACAGAAATACACAAATACCTTTCAGTTTTTTGATATGCACGGATATGAATATCTCCACCTTCTGGCATTGATTCTATTCCATTTTTAATAATATTTAATAACACTTGTTTTAATTGTTTATCATCACCATTTATAACAGGTAGATTCCCATCTACTTGCAAATGAAATCTCACTCTATATTGCGCTGCATAACCTTCCATTAGCTGTACAACATATAAAAGGATTTCCCGTATATTACGCCATTCATAATTCGTTGATTTCGGTTTTCCTAATAACATCAATTCACTAACAAACCCGTTAATTCTTTCAATTTCCTGTAACATAATGTCATAACTCATCGTATCTGCAGGGTTTCTTTCTTTTTGCATTTGGGCAAATCCTTTTAAAGCTGTTAATGGATTTCGAATTTCATGTGCGATTGTTGTAGACATAGTCCCAATCACAGCTAAATTCTCCGTCTCTTTCATATTGTTCATCATTTCAACAACTGTTCTTACATACGACTGAAATCGTTTTAACAAAGAATGTGAAATAATGAAATAGAATACACATAAAACAAGTGGAATTACCACTTTTAAATCTTGTAATAGCAATGTGAAAAGCACGTACTTTCCAATTACACTAAAGGAAACTAAATAAAAATATTTTCTATTCACGAAAACTGGAGCAAATAAAATTAATAACATTTCTACCATACTACCATGTTCAAAAGCTCTATCCGTTCTCAAATAAATCATTAAATTATTAACAAGATTGATAAACATGTACCCAAATAAAAATAAATATTTTACAGAATATACATACCCTCTTTTTTGAAGATATATCGAAATAGGAAATAATGCTATTACAAATATATATACACCTATCCCAAGGCTACCTTCTGGCCAACCTACCGCCGTTCCATTAATATTCATAGCAGGATACACAAAATAGTAAATAACGTCATATAAGAAAAAAATAATATAGAATAATAATATAAATACTTTTAAAGCTTTTCTTTCCTCATAAATCAAGCTTTTAAATTTGTTCATATACATACTCCTCATGATCTATACAAAAAAAACTTCCACTATTGTCTCCTTAAATTATAAGTATGAAATTGCTTTCAGTACAATATGTAACCTTCTAACACTAAAAGGAAGGAGAAATCTCCTTCCTTTTAGGAACAACTTATATCCATCTTACCCTATCATGTAGCAGCCCATCCGTAAAATCATTACTCCCCACTACAAAATCCTTCATATATAAATTTAAATATTCTCCATACTTACTTTCTGTATTTAATAATAATTCCTCTACATAATAGGCACCTTGTTTAAAGTTATCAAAAAGTAAACTACACAAGCCAGCATAAATTCCGCACCCTACTTGGAAGTAAGTTGCATTCGTTTTATATTTACGAAAAACTTGGCTACTATTCATTACGTTATACATATATGTCTCACTATTTTCATAAACGAGTAATACACCAACTAGATCCTCGCCCGCAATCTCTTCTTCGGCTGGATTAAATACTTTGCGATTCCAGTTCCATAGATCTTCTACCTTATCTAAATTCTGTCTAATTATATTTGTTGTATACTCGTTAATTCGGTAAAGAAACCCTACTTCCATGTTAAAGTTTTTCCCTAAAATTAAAACTTCCTCATGTGGCATTAAACAACCATAAAACTCTTTCTCTCCCAACTTTACTTTATACTCTGAAGCATATACATCTTCATAAAAGTAAAGAGGACGATGATGACTCATATACATCGGATAACTCCATATCGCTTCATCTAGAAATCGCTCTACTGCCCATGAAGCATACAGTGTATGAGGCTTTATAAGTGCTGTATCATGTAAAAATGACGTATCATGTTCTACTATATAGCATGCTCTTGGCTTTTCATTCGGGCGTTCCTTCATAAGTTCAACAGCCATCCATTGAACGACACCTGGATTCATACCTGATCCTATAATTGCTTTTGTATTTGTAAATTTCTCTTTTTCCTTCTCAAATTTCGTATATCTTTCCGTAAGCTGAAAGCCGATTAAACTATCGTCCTGATCTACTGCCTCATTTTCCAAAGCTGAATTAATATAACAAATTCCAAGTTCATTACAACAGCTTAATACTCTGATCGTATCTGCCCCTGAAACATCAATAACAATGCTCGTACTACTTTCTTTTAAATGCTTTTTAAATGTCACTACATCTTGGAGGTCTATTTCGGATAAAAACAATTGATCTTTCAAATTTGGAAACAACTCGTCATAATACGTCCTATCTTTTTGTTTTATATCAACCAAATAAAATGTAACATTCTTTATGACTTCATAAATCGGGTCTTTTTCATTTACTATCGCTTGATTTAAAATCGCTAAAACTGCTTTTGCTGCTCCACCAGCACTACCAAGTAATGTAATCGATAACGAATTTGAAAACTGCTCCACCAACAAAACCCCTTTAATATATTAGTTAAGCAGTTCTCCCTCAAAAAAATAAATTGAATACACCAAAAGATAGCTCGTACATATTTTTTATAATTTAGCACAAGGTTTCCTTTTCAACGGTCATACAAACATATTTATATTCAATTCATTTTTTCCCTCATATTCAAATTGTACTAAACAAATAGGCTCGACCTTTTCTTCTGCATATAAAAGAAAAAGCCAGCCCTTTCAACTAGTCTACGGACAATGGACAGATTTTACATGTTGAATATTTACATACATTTTCGCATCACGCGCTTTTAATATTTCAATATGCCCTTCATCAATCTTCGCCATCTTTCCGATCTTATTAGATTCCTCACCTAAATCGAACACCATGATTTTGCCAGACATTTTAATAAGTTGCTCTTCAAACGTTCGAGCTAACGTAATATTTAACGGATTCACAGGGAGTTCATTTTTATTGAGGGCATAAGGCACTTGATTTTCTTTATACGGAATTAACCATTTCAAATGCTTTAAAGATATATATACTGTTTTATAAACTGGACTATAAAAAACAATATAATCGTTCATTACACTTGTAACATATCCATGTATTGGAGCATTTCCAGCTACATAAATTTCTGTGAAAATCCCTTTAGAGGTACTTAATACTTTCCTCAAAGAAATAGAAGGAGATTCTCTCTTAATTACAGAATCTGCATCTGGTTTTGAGATTTCTTCATCATGTGGTCGTAAAAATTTATAATATTGTACATGGTATAAAGATATATATACGTAGTCTTGTCCATTGTAAAGAACAACTATATCATTTCCTACATCTATTAATACACCTTTAAATCTTTTTTCACCGATTAATTTAACATATATATTTTCCCCAATCCTTTTGTTTAACTCATTCATCTATATCCTCCTTCCTATGAATTTCCTCTTTCCTGTCTTTCATTTCTAAAAAAATAATCAGGGCAAAGTTCTGTTTTAATAGTAAGTAATTCCTTTTCATACTATCGAAATAAGAAATTGTTCTTCTCTTTCCCTCATAATGCCCCTCTTATTTATTAAACATTATTCATCTTCATTCTTTTTACATTTAACTACTTGACTCACACTCTTAATATGATAATTAATGATATAAATAACTTCATCACAGTTTACTAGTGTAATATATTCTTCATGAACTTCACTTAATAAACCTTCCACACACTCTGGACCACCACGATTAATCTTTACCCACTTATACGTCAAGTCACATAATACATCAACAAAAGTATCATCATCAGAGTAGAAACATGAAACATAGCCATCGTCACATTTACTTTCTTTCACTTTCTTAACTAGACTCTTCACATGTTTCAATTGATAATATACTAATTCACCAAGAGGAAGTTGTAATGTAAGGTAATCTCTCCCTAACGATACAAGTACCCCTACTCGACTCTCTGGTCCACGAAGATTTACTTTTACAGTCTCGCCGACCAAGCATTTAATTTGCTCACAGCATAATACATTCTCCAATTTCGTATCCCCCTTTCTTATTATCTCCCTCTACTTGATTGTCTTTGTGCACGAGCTCGGCCTGAATTATTGCTTTCACTATTACTTTCTTCGTCCTCTCCGCACTCTACTGTGACACTCTTAATATGGGATATTGCAACTAATATAACTTCTTCTTTTACAATTAATGTCACAAATTCACAAGAAACATCTTGTAAAATACCTTCAACTTTCTCTGGGCCACCACGATTAATTTTCACCCAGCGATATTTGAAGCTTTGAAGCAGCTTTTCAAAGTCATCTTCACACTCACATTCCAACCATTCACAATCATCTGCTTTACAATCTTTCACATTTTTTGTAACACTTTTCAGATGACGAATCTGATAGTAATAGAGCTCTCCTTTTTCATTCCTTAATACAAAGTAATCCGAGCATACTGCGACTATTGTCCCTTTTTGGGCCTCTGGACCACCTCTGTTTACTCTCACAAAAGATCCAATTAAGTCTTTCAGAAAATTACAATGAAATAAACTCACGAGAAAACCCCTTCCATTAATTTATAAGCTTTTGCACTGATAGTATATGTATCTGTACAGGTTACGTTCTCTATGTTTGTCCTAGCTAGAAAAAAATATGCTTTTAACATGGTAGACTACTACCTATCAAACTTCGAAGAAACAGTAAGCGCTCCTTAGGCTTTTGATATCTTTAAACAAAAAAATCCCGTATGAAGATACATTTCTGCCTATCTTCATACGGGATTTCCCATCGTTTAATCTTCGTCTTTAACATCCATATCTTCTGGAATTGGTTCGTTCAATATTTCTTCCACTAATTGCTTATATTTCTCCATTTGTTCTAAATGTGTATTGAATTGTTCTTTATTTAATAAATATTGCTCTCCATCAAATAGTGCACGAATTTTCTTTTGCTGAATTAACTCTTCAATATACGACTTTGGTAAATTCAAATACTCCGCAGCTTCTTCTACTGTTATATACAACTCGTTCATTCCTTTATTATTTTTTCCTATATACTGTATCTTACTTTATTTTTGTAAACAAATAAAAAAGATTTTGTAAATGCAACCTAAAAAGCAGGTAGATGCATTCCATATATTGTATAATAGTATATAGTAAGAATTTTTTAAATATAGAATGGTATTACCCATTTACACAAAGGAGAGTTAACATATGGCTACTCGTCACATCATTACAATGTTAGAAAAAACATTACAAATTGAAACAGAAAACACAATTTCTCATTTAACTGCATCTTTATCTGATCGTATTCTTTCTCAAAGCGCAGCAATACAGGAAAACAATTGTTACCATACAATTGGAGAATGGTACAAAAATCATTTCTTATTCCAACAAGAGGATTTCCTTTGGGCTAAATACGTTTTCTATGACGCATATTGTGAGGAAATAAAAAAACAAGGTCATCTTACAAAACGTGTTCGCCAAATATTAGAATCATTAGCTCGAATGCATGGAAAACAGTACATTGCTTCTATATTAAATATGCCATTTCCTAACGAACGAGCTAAAGGAACAGCATAATGTAATATTGTTCTGCGTCAACAAAGCATAGATTCATTATTTTCTAGGAAGATTTACAAATAAAACGTTCATGTCACATGAACTGATGAAACCGGTGTCATTATAATGATTGAAAATATAGTAAACAGGAAAACCCCCATTTATCTCTCTCTTCATTTGAATAGAGAAGTAAATGGGGGTATACTTGTTCCTTTACTATTTCATCATCTGCTTAATCAATTCACGATTTCTCTTCTTAAATACTTCATTATGCGAAGAAACCATTCCATACTCACTTGCATCTGGCTGAATAAATTGTTTCGCTTTATTTACAGCATTTCCAGCATCTTGGAATGCTCCCGCAATTAAGTGTAATTTTCCTTCATGCTTTAAAATATCCCCAGCGGCATATAATCCGTCTACTGAAGACTCACTATTTGCATTCCCTGCAATATAAAAATTATCTATAATCGCAACATCTAACTCACTATTTTCTAATAATGTAATGTCACGTTCATATCCATGATTAATAATAACTTCATCAATAAGTAAATGAGAAACTTCACCTGTCTCATGATTCGTTAATTCTACATATTCAATCGCTTCATGACTATCACCAGCAATTAATTTTGTAATCGATGTATGAAAGAAACACTCAGCTGAGCTGTTCAGCAGTTGCTTCACTTGTGCTTCATGACCAGATAATTCTTCTTTTCTATATGTTACATATACTTTTTTCGCGATTGGTTCTAATTCATTTGCCCAATCAACGGCAGAATTTCCTCCGCCGGAAATAATGATCGTTTTATCTTTGAAACGCTTTAAAGATTTCACTGTATAATTTAAATTCGATACTTCAAATCGCTCAGCACCTTCAATTGATAACTTTTGTGGTTTCAATATACCACTTCCAGTTGCCACAATAACTGTTTTTGAAAAGTGTTCTTTTCCATCGTTTGCTTTTAACGTAAAAGTGCCATCTTTATTACGAATAATCGATTCTACTTTTGTATTTAATACAACTTCCGGCTTAAATGTTAGCCCTTGTTGTACAAGTTGTTCAATTAATTTATCACCTGTAACTGGTAATAGTCCACCTACATCCCAAATCATCTTCTCTGGATAAACATGTATTTTTCCACCTAGCTGCGGTTGAAATTCTATTATTTTCGTTTTCATTTCTCTGAGTCCACTATAAAAAGCTGAATAAAGCCCTGCAGGCCCTCCGCCTATCACAGTTACATCAAACAATTCTTCTCGATTCATTCGTGCTCACTCCTCAGCTACTAATCATTGATTATCATTCTCAATAAAATATAACCTGTTTCTGCAAAATTTACAATTAAAATTACTATTGACAATACAACTAGATAAAATTATATTATTTAATGAATCAATAGTGATAATCATTATCAATTTGTTAATAATTAGAAAATTCGAGATTACATCTTCTTTTATTAGTATGGTCAATACTATATTGTGACATCTCACATTCAAGATTTTTAATAAATATTTTGTATTACCACTACTCTTTCAAAAAGATTGCAGTTAAACAAATTATTGTATACACATATCATCTATTTAAAGGAGACAGACGATGAAAAAGTTATTTATTTCACTAACAGTTCTTTTCGTCCTTGTTATGAGTGCTTGTAGCAATGGCTCTACAGACAAAAAGAATGATGCAAAAGGTAGTAAATCAGAAACAATTACATACCAATCTGAAAATGGTAAAGTAGAAGTTCCTGCAAATCCAAAACGCGTTGTTGTTTTATCATCATTCGCTGGTAACGTAATGTCATTAGGTGTAAATCTTGTTGGGGTAGATTCATGGTCTAAACAAAACCCTCGTTTTGATAGCAAACTTAAAGATGTTGCTGAAGTATCAGATGAAAATGTTGAAAAAATCGCTGAACTAAATCCAGATTTAATCATCGGTTTATCAAATATTAAAAATGTTGATAAGTTAAAGAAAATCGCTCCTACTGTAACATACACTTACGGAAAAGTTGATTACTTAACACAGCATTTAGAAATTGGTAAGTTATTAAACAAAGAAAAAGAAGCAAAAACTTGGGTTGATGACTTCAAGAAACGTGCACAAGAAGCTGGTAAAGAAATTAAAGCAAAAATCGGTGAAGATGCTACAGTTTCTGTTGTAGAAAACTTCAACAAGCAGCTTTATGTATACGGCGAGAACTGGGGCCGCGGAACAGAAATTCTGTACCAAGAAATGAAATTAAAAATGCCTGAAAAGGTAAAAGAAAAAGCATTAAAAGAAGGTTACTACGCATTATCTACTGAGGTATTACCTGAGTTTGCTGGTGATTACTTAATCGTAAGTAAAAACAAAGATACTGATAACTCATTCCAAGAGACAGAATCATATAAAAACATCCCAGCAGTAAAAAATAATCGCGTATACGAAGCAAACATGATGGAATTCTATTTCAATGATCCACTTACATTAGATTTCCAACTGGACTTCTTCAAGAAGAGCTTTCTTGGTAAATAATACAAACATGAGGAATTCTTAATTTAAGAATTCCTCTTCCTTTATTCTATGAAAAGAAAAGATGTGAAACGAATGACAAAAGAACATGACAATACACGTTCTATAGCTTTTACATACAAATTAATTTTAAGCATAATTGCATTCTTTCTTATTTTTATGGTGGCAATGGTATTAGGTGCTGCAGATACTTCAATAAAAGACGTATGGTTAGCACTCACTTCCTCCGCTAAAGGGGATAAAATATCTATTATTCGCGAAATACGTTTGCCCCGTGAAGTTGCTGCTATTTTTGTAGGAGCTGGACTTGCTGTTTCTGGAGCAATTATGCAAGGATTAACAAGAAATCCACTTGCCGATCCTGGATTATTAGGGCTATCTGGTGGAGCAAATGCTGCACTTGCACTAACACTTGCTTTCAACCCTTCCATCAGCTATCTTTACTTAACATTAGCTTGCTTTATCGGTGCTGCCGTTGGCGCAATTATGGTATTTGGAATTGGTATGGCGAAAAAAGGTGGGCTCTCTCCTCTTCGAATTGTATTAGCTGGTGCTGCCGTTTCAGCATTTCTACTCGCAATTTCAGAAGGGGTCGGCATTTACTTCAAAATTTCACAAGATGTATCACTGTGGACTGCTGGAGGCGTAATCGGAACTACTTGGAGCCAATTGAAAGTTATTATTCCAGTCATTTCAATTAGTATCTTTATCGCTATCTTACTAGCCAAAAAATTGACAGTTCTTAGTTTCAGTGAAGAAGTGGCTATTGGACTAGGTCAAAAAATTATTGTTATTAAAACCATTCTATTTATCATTATTATCTTACTTGCAGGTGCATCTGTAGCACTTGTCGGAAATATGGCATTTATCGGTTTAATGGTACCTCACATGGTACGCCCAATTGTCGGTCCAGATTACCGATTTGTTATACCAATGTCAGCAATTGCTGGGGCTTCCTTTATGCTACTTGCAGATACAATCGGACGTACCATTAACGCTCCGTACGAAACACCAGTTGCTGCTATTGTCGCAATTGTAGGATTACCATTCTTCCTATTCATTGTACGTAAAGGAGGAAAAATGTTCTCATGATCCCATCTATTCTAAGAAAACAACGTCTTATTATACTCGCTTTACTTATCCTAACCATTACAACTATTGTAATTGGAATGGGGCTCGGTTCAGCATCTTTATCTTATGATCGACTACTCCCAACATTAATGGGACAAGGAACTTTTAAAGAGGAGTTCGTTTTATACTCATTAAGACTCCCTAGAATTGTCATTACATTATTAGCTGGTATGGCTCTCGCTTTATCAGGAGCTATTCTGCAAGGACTTACCCGAAATGATTTAGCTGAACCTGGTATTCTTGGAATCAACTCTGGGGCCGGTGTTGCTGTTGCTATTTTCTTTTTATACTTTCCAATAGATGTAGGTTCATTTCTTTACTTACTACCTGTCGTTGGATTTATCGGAGCATTTCTAACAGCTGTTCTAATCTACGTATTTTCATATAGTAAATCAACTGGACTTCAGCCGGTGCGATTAACATTAACCGGTATCGGTTTTGCATTTGCACTATCTGGAATGATGATTGTCCTTATTTCATCCGCAGATCGTATGAAAGTGGACTTTATCGCCAAATGGATTGCCGGTAACATTTGGGGAGATGACTGGATCTTCGTTTTAGCAATGCTCCCATGGTTAATCGTATTCATTCCGTTCGTTTTCTATAAGGCAAATCGATTAAACATTCTAGCATTAAACGAGCCAGTCGCAATCGGCGTTGGAATTGAAATTGAAAAAGAACGCAGATACTTATTAGTTGCAGCCGTTGCGCTTGCAGCTGCAGCTGTTTCCGTAACAGGAGGAATTAGCTTTATTGGACTAATGGCTCCTCACATCGCAAAATCTTTAGTAGGTCCAAGACATCAAATCTTCATGCCTATCGCCCTTTTAATCGGTGGATGGCTATTACTATTAGCAGATACAATCGGAAGAAACATCGTTGAGCCTAACGGTATCCCAGCAGGTATTGTTGTCGCTTTAATTGGTGCTCCTTACTTTATGTATTTGTTGCTTAAGAAGGCATAGAAAGACCCTCAAGAGTCAAATCTTGAGGGTCTTTCTTGTTTCATTCTATTGCTGCCCATACCCTTCAAACTTCTTCGCCAAATTCTCCATCTCATCTTCTGGCAATAACTTAGGCTCTCCGACGCTTTTCGTTTGATAATAAATTTGCGCACAAAACTCAATTTCTTCCGCAACAGTAAATGCCATTTTTATGTTATTTGCACCTGCAATTAAACCGTGATTCGCAAGTAAAACAGCACGACGATCAATCATCCCTTCGAAAGCTGCCTCTGCTAATTGCTTCGTACCAAATGTTTCATAAGGTGCACAGCGAACATTAGGGCCTGCGAAAGCAATTAAATACGATACTGCGGGCAATTCCCATCCTAATGATGCAATTGTCTTCGCATAAGGAGAATGTGTATGCACAAGCGCATTTATATCTTCACGCTTTCTATAATAAATAAGATGCATATCGAGTTCGCTTGATGGTTTTCTCTCTCCCTCTACTACATCACCATCTAAGTTTAATATAACTACATCTTCAGGCTTCGTTTCATAATAATCTAAACCACTTGGGCTAATGGCAACAAGACCTTGCTCGCGATTGAAAATACTAATATTACCGCCTGTCCCCTTTGTTAAACCGCTAGAAATCATTTTCTTTCCATACGCTACAATTTCTTCTCTCTCTTTTTGTAATAACATATACATCCCCCTAAGTATGAAGCTTATGATGACTGAATTTTTAACTCTATCTACTTATTGAAATAGCCTTTTTAAGTTCTCCGTAAACGGTGGTTTTACAATCCCTTTTTCCGTAATAATCGCTGTTACATTTTCATGTGGCGTGACATCAAATGCTGGATTATATACTTTACTTTCTTTCGGAGCAGAATATTGTCCAAAGCGATTGATCACTTCAGAAGCATCTCTTTCCTCAATCGGAATTTCTTTTCCTGTCGGTGTTTTCAAATCAATTGTCGGTGTTGGTGCCGCTACATAAAACGGAATGTTGTAGTATTTCGCTAAAATAGATACACCCAATGTCCCAATTTTATTTGCTACATCACCGTTTGCTGCCACACGATCGCATCCAACGATTACCGCATCAATCTTCCCTTGTGACATGACCATAGCTGCCATATTATCCGTAATAACAGTGACGTCAATTCCCGCTCGCTGCAATTCTAATGCTGTTAACGTTGAACCTTGCAATCTAGGACGCGTTTCATCTGAATAGATTTTTAAGTCCCACCCTTTTTCTTTCGCTAAGTACATTGGAGCTGTTGCAGTACCATACTTAGTCGTCGCTAACGCACCAGCATTACAATGTGTTAACACTCCCATTCCATCATGGAATAACGTTAATGCATGTTCTCCAATTTGACGGTTAATTTCTTCATCTTCTCTATGAATCTCTTTTGCCTCTTCTAGTAATCTATCTTTCAACTGTGCGATTGATAAGTGAGCGTTTTCTAGCGCTATTACCTCCATTCTTTCAAGTGCCCAAAATAAGTTTACTGCTGTCGGTCTTGATGTTGCTAAGTATGCACATACCTTTTTTACTTCCTCTATCAATTCTTCTACCGTATTTTGAGTAACTTCCTTGGCTCCTAAATACACACCATAAGCTGCTGAAACACCAATCGCTGGCGCTCCTCTTACTTTCATTACTTGAATGGCATCCCACACACTTTCAGCTGTTTTAAAAGATTCATAGACAACTTCATTCGGTAATAATGTTTGATCTAATAAAACTAAAGCATCCTCTTTCCACTGGATTGGTATTAATTGCTCTTCCATCATCTTCTCCCCTTACTTCGCGTAGTGCATCGACTGTTCTTTTAACGTTCCTACAAAGCTTGTACCTGTTTTATATTGATTCGCTCGTAAAATAAATTTCTTTGCAACTTGAAGACAAATACGTTCCGCTCTAGCACGTGCTTCCTCATTCTCAATACAAGTAATGTCTTGTACTTTCGCTAGCCCAACAATACGACGAATTAACTCGAGACCCGTCACCGCAGCTGTATCCTCTAATACAGATTGTAAATAGATTTCGTTAAAGCCTTCTTCCTTCGCCATAATCTCTGTCACATGAATATCCCAAGCGTCTAAAAACTTCTTCTTAAATAAATCAATTACCTCTACCATTGTCGATTGTAACCAATCCATATACGTATCTTTCTCAGCTCCAGCTGACATCGTTGCATCTGCATTTACCCAAGCAAACATTAAATTCGCCATTACATTCCCGATGTCATATCCCATCGGCCCATAAAAGGCAAACTCAGGATCAATAACCTTTGTAGAATCATCTCTTACAAAAACAGAACCAGTATGCAAATCACCGTGAAGAAGCGCCTGTGCATTCGTCATAAAAGAAAATTTCAGCTTTGCTACTTCCATACGAAGCTCTTTATCACTATAAATACGCTCTCTAATCCATCCTTCATTTAACGGAAACAGCTCATTACGCTTATTATGATTTGTAAATGGCTCGGCGTATACGAGGTCTTCTGTAATCTCACATAATTCAGGATTTATATAATTCTTCACCAGTTCCTTCTTCTCTTTATGATTCATTACAACATCCGATGTTAATAAGAGTGTATTTACCAAAAAGGTCGTTAAATCATCTGCAAGCTTTGGAAACATTTGATGATTTATAAGTGCTGTACGTAATATTGTATGGTCCGATAAATCTTCCATTACACAACAATTCATCACACTATCAAAAAAATACACCTTTGGAACAAGCCCAGGTGCTAACTCTTCCTCTAACTGCAAAACATCTGATTCTATACGGATACGATTCGTCGACAACTTAAACTCATCTGAAATACGTGCTGTATCCCCAGCTTGCTTTACAATGACAGAAATGTTCTCCTTTTCATCCCAAACGCGAAACACATAATTTAAATTACCATCACCTATTTCTTTACACTTTAGCCCCTTTACATGTTCAAACTTAGATAATTTCTCTTTCACATATACAATCACATCGTTAGCTTCCATTAAAAAATACTTCGTGAACTTAGACATGGTTTCCCCTCCACACTAATTGTAAGCGTTTTCTAAAAGCTATAAAAAATAATAGGATTAAATCTTTCATCCTATTATATATGTTCTTCTTTTTGAAATGTATATCTAGGTTTTATTATATCTTGTTAGCACTTTGAGTCAATGTTTCTAATTATCATTACAATATACTTCTTAATTATATATTTGAGAGGACAAAAATTGTTCAAAAAGATTCTAATTCATTTTATTTTCTTTATCGCACAATTCTTTGTAAAATAGAAATAAGCAGTTCCTTTTCAAAAAGACAACTTCTAAGAAATATTTCCTTCCTATGATTTATACTTACAACATATCTCTAACATACACACTACACTTTCAAACACTCATTGAAAATTTATGACATAAAAATTACCTTTTAATTCTCTAATAATCTTAATTGAGAATAAATATTAATTAAATTGATATAAAGTTCGTTTATTCTCTTGACAAAATAACCACTTCTATATGATAATTAATATCGAATTAGAATTATTATAGTTAATTAAAAAATATATTTTATGAGCACACTATTTTTTGATGCTCAAAACCAACATTTAGGAGGAATTTTAATATGTTATTAATCGGCACAGAAGTAAAACCGTTTAAAGCTAATGCTTACCATAATGGAGAATTTATCCAAGTTACTGACGAAAGTTTAAAAGGAAAATGGAGTGTAGTTTGTTTCTACCCAGCTGACTTCACATTCGTTTGCCCAACTGAACTTGAAGACTTACAAAACCAATATGCAACTCTTAAAGAGTTAGGGGTTGAAGTATACTCTGTATCTACAGACACTCACTTCACTCACAAAGCATGGCATGATAGCTCAGAAACTATCGGTAAAATCGAGTACATCATGATTGGTGACCCAACTCGCACAATCACTACAAACTTCAACGTTTTAATGGAAGAAGAAGGTCTTGCTGCTCGTGGTACATTCATCATCGATCCAGACGGCGTTATCCAATCTATGGAAATCAATGCTGACGGTATCGGCCGTGACGCAAGCATTCTTGTTAACAAAATTAAAGCAGCTCAATACGTACGTAACAACCCAGGTGAAGTTTGCCCAGCTAAATGGCAAGAGGGTTCTGCAACACTTAAACCAAGCCTTGACCTTGTAGGCAAAATCTAAGGAGTTCGATCAAAATGATACTAGATGCAGATATAAAAACACAACTATCCCAATATCTTCAATTAATGGAGAACGATATTTTACTTAAAGTAAGCGCAGGAGACGATGACGTATCTAAAGATATGTTAGCTCTAGTAGACGAATTAGCTACTATGTCATCTAAGATTACAGTAGAAAAAGTTGAATTAGAGAGAACACCAAGCTTTAGCGTAAACCGCCCTGATGAAGACACTGGTGTCGTATTCGCTGGTATTCCATTAGGACACGAATTTACTTCATTAGTGTTAGCTTTACTACAAGTAAGTGGACGCGCTCCAAAAGTTGAACAAAAATTAATCGATCAAATTAAAAACATTCAAGGCGAATATCATTTTGAATCTTATATCAGCCTAAGTTGTCATAACTGTCCTGATGTTGTACAAGCTCTTAACGTAATGAGCGTTCTTAACTCTGGTATTACACATACTATGATTGATGGCGCTGCATTCAAAGAGGAAGTAGAAAGCAAAGACATCATGGCAGTACCAACAGTTTTCCTAAACGGCGAATCTTTCGGAAGCGGTCGTATGACACTTGAAGAAATTTTAGCTAAAATGGGTAACGGTCCAGATGCATCAGAGCTTTCTGATAAAGATCCATACGATGTTCTTGTTGTTGGTGGCGGCCCTGCTGGTGCAAGTGCAGCAATTTATGCAGCACGTAAAGGTATCCGCACTGGTATCGTTGCTGAACGCTTCGGTGGTCAAGTAATGGATACTATGGGTATTGAGAACTTCATCAGCGTAAAACGCACTGAAGGTCCTAAGCTAGTAGCAAGTCTTGAAGAGCACGTAAAAGAATACGACATCGATGTAATGAATCTACAACGTGCGAAACGTTTAGAGAAAAAAGAACTTATTGAAGTGGAACTTGAAAACGGCGCTATTCTGAAAAGTAAGAGCGTAATCGTTTCAACAGGTGCTCGCTGGCGTAATGTTGGCGTACCAGGTGAAGCTGAGTTCAAAAATAAAGGTGTAGCATACTGTCCACACTGTGACGGTCCATTATTCACTGGAAAAGACGTAGCAGTTATCGGCGGAGGTAACTCTGGTATTGAAGCGGCTATCGACTTAGCAGGTATTGTTAAGCACGTAACTGTTCTTGAATTCATGCCAGAATTAAAAGCTGATGCTGTATTACAAGAGCGTCTTAACAGCTTACCAAACGTAACTGTTCTGAAAAACGTTCAAACGAAAGAAATCACTGGTACTGATAAAGTAAACGGTATTTCTTACATCGATCGTGAAACTGAAGAAGTTCATCACGTTGAATTACAAGGTGTATTCGTACAAATCGGTCTTGTGCCAAACACAGACTGGTTAGGCGAAACAGTTGAACGCGTTCGCGGTGAAATCGTAACAGACAAGCACGGCGCTACAAACGTACCAGGAGTGTTTGCTGCAGGTGACTGTACAAATAATCCGTACAAACAAATCATCATCTCTATGGGTTCAGGTGCAAACGCAGCTTTAGGTGCATTTGATTACTTAATCCGTAACTAATAAAAAAACAGGTGCCTTGGCACCTGTTTTTTTATTACCCTAATGTATAAACTAAAAACCTCTCATTCCCATTCTTCTCATAAGCACCTGGCAATCTAACTTCTTTCTTCAGCTCAAACGCAGTCTGATTTTCTAAGAAGAAAATATAGTCCTCAGAAGGATAATATAAAATAATATCCACTTCTCTCTCTGTTTCCTCTACCGAAAGCAAAATATTATTTACTACGTTCATAAATACTTGTACAGAAAATGGATTAAAGAAATAAAATCGGTTATCACGTGGATTAATCTCATATTCCTGCGCTAAACAACATTCAAACCCAATCTTATCTTTACTGTTTCGTACCTTTCGTGCATAACGATCACGATTATCCATCGCTTCGTTATAAAACTCTTCATTCATTTCAATTCCAATCGCTGAAGCACCACACTTATGGTGCATATAAAAGTTTAATCGTCCTTTTCCGCATCCAAAGTCTACCATTCGGTCACTACTTCTTATTTCATATTGATTCAATAACTCATCTAATCCACTATATGGCGTCGGTTCATATCGGTGATAATGCATAGATTTGTTAAATCCTTTTTGCTCACCAACTGTTTTTATATGTAAAACTGCATCATAATATTGTTCGTTCATTGATTTTCTCCTATTAAGAAATGGTACTTATTATTATACACCATGTACTGGAGAGGGATTTTTCATCAAATTAATAGGTACGTGAAATTATATTAACGATTTTCTTAATATATCTATCATAACTTCAAATATATCAACGATTTTCTCAATATATCTATCATAACTCAAAATATATCAACGTTTTTTCAAATATATCGATTTACCGACAATTCACGACAAAAAAACAGGAGCTCTCTAGCCCCTGTCTTCTAACACTTTCAATACAGTTTGTTTTAATATTTCTACCCCATCCATAATACAACTATGATCAAACTTCATATACGGATGGTGTAATCCAGGTTGTAGGTCTGCTCCTAATCCAAGCATGACAGCTTTTAAATGTGGTCTCTTCACTGTGTAGTAATGGAAATCATCGCTTCCTGTCGTATAAAGTGGTCCCGTACATTTATCTTCCCCATACACTTCAAGAATACCTTTACGCATAAATCGCTCAGCTTCTTCTGAAACTTCAGCTCCTGGTGCGAGATCAATCCACTCATATGAAGTTTTCGATCCCATCGATGCAGCTGATTCTATGACATGCTCTATCTTTTTCTTTAACTCTTCTAATAGTGTATTATTCTCTGCCCTTACATCTAAACTAAAATGACCGTTACCCGGAATAATATTTAAATTATCACCACCAGCTTGGCACCTCGTCATCTTTACTGAATAGGAACTTTGCGGTGGTAGCCATATGTTTTTCAAACCAATATTAATCATGGAAATAACATCAATCGCATTTATCCCTTGATGTGGGCGTGCTCCATGTGCATCTTCTCCGTGAATCGTACCCTCTAAAAATCCTGCTGCTCCGTGACGAATTGATGGGGCAGCTTGTTTCAAAGATAGTTCTTCAATTGGGCGCAAATGAACACCGAATAGGAAATCCGCATCATCCACAGCACCTTTCTCTACCATTTTTAAAGCTCCATTCCCTTTCTCTTCTGCCGGCTGAAAAATAAATCGAACCGTACCGCTTTTCCATCTCATATTCTTTAATTGTAAAATAAGCCCCATTACAATCGTCATATGAGCATCGTGACCACACGAATGATTCGCCTTAAATTCTCCATTCACTTCTTGCCAAAGTGCATCCATATCAGCACGAATCGCAATAACTGGATTTCCGCTTCCAATTTCAGCAATCACGCCTGGACAATCATCAAATATTTTATATGAAATTCCTTCTTCTTTTAAAAAGTTAGTAATATACGCTGTCGTTTCATACTCTTTCCAACTCACTTCAGGGTTTTCATGTAAATGCTGAAAAATTTCAGTTAAACGCTCTTGTAGTTCTAATGTTTTCAAAGCTACATTCTCCTTCCCAAATTCCAAAACCATTCAGGTTAATTATACTTATGAAAAACAGATGTTTTTATGAACATATTGAATTTTAAGAAAAAAGTCAATTATTTATTTTTAAACACTTAAAAAGCTTACTCTACATCTATATTACAAACTACACAAACAACTAGAATATTAATTATTTTCTGTCTTTTATGTTGACGCTTACATATATTTTTAGTTATCATAACCTAATAAACGTCTATTTTACGACAATTCTAAAAATACAAACATACATAACAAGGAGGACATTTATGAAAAAAGAAATACCTTTTGGTGTAGCCATGATCCCTATTATCATTACAGTTGCAGTTATGATGGTTACAATTGTTGTATTAAAACAAAGCCCTCACGTCCCACTTATTATCGGTACAACCGTTGCTTCTATCGTCGCTTGGCGTTACGGTTACAAATGGAACGATATTGAAGAAGCAATGTATAAAGGAATTCGCCTCGCATTACCCGCTATCGTTATCATCATTCTAGTAGGTTTAACGATCGGTGCCTGGATTGGCGGCGGAATCGTCGCAACAATGATTTATTACGGTTTAAATCTTTTAACTCCATCACTATTTTTAGTTTCAATTACAATTATTTGTTCTATTGTTGCATTAGCTATCGGTAGCTCTTGGTCTACAATGGGAACAATTGGTGTTGCAGGAATGGGAATTGGCCTAAGTATGGGAATCCCAGCTCCAATGGTTGCCGGTGCTATCATTTCCGGTTCTTATTTCGGCGATAAAATGTCACCGCTTTCAGACACAACAAACTTAGCCGCAGGATTAACAAATACAGATTTATTCACACATATTCGTCATATGTTATTTACTACAATTCCAGGTTTAATTATTACTCTTATCGTTTATGCGTTCTTAGGAAGAAGCTTCGGCGCTAACAATATTGATGCCAAAAGTATCGAGCAAACGTTACAAGTCTTGCAACAAAACTTTGTTATCTCACCTTTCCTATTAATCATACCCGTAGTCGTTATGGTGTTGGTTGCTAAAAAAGTTCCTGCTATACCAGCCATTCTCGTCGGTATTATTTTAGGATTTTTATCCCAAGTCTTTATTCAAGGTGGTTCTGTCTCCGCATCTGTCGGTGCACTCCAAGCTGGATTTGTTATAGACACTGGAAACAAGCTAGTAGACGAACTATTTAACCGCGGTGGCTTAGATTCGATGATGAATACAGTCTCTATGACAATTGTCGCTATGACTTTCGGAGGAGTACTAGAACATACAGGGATTCTTCGCTCCATTGTAAATCAAATTTTAAAATTAGCGACATCAGCAAAGGGGCTTATCGCTTCTACTATCGCATCTTGTTTTGCAACAAACCTTACTTGCTCTGAACAATATATTTCAATTGTTGTCCCTTCAAGAATGTACGCAAATGCATACACAGAAAAAGGACTACATTCAAAAAACTTATCCAGAGCATTAGAAGATGGTGGAACATTAACTTCTGTTTTTGTACCTTGGAATACATGTGGTGTATTCATACTCGCAACACTTGGAGTTGGTGCATTCGAATATGCTCCTTATGCTATTTTGAATTTCATTGTACCTATTATCTCGATCATTTACGGTATAACTGGTCTCACAATTACAAAACTATCAGACATTGAAAAAGCAGAACTACTAAAGAAACAAAAAGCTCAACTAGAAGCTTAAAAATAGCGGTAAATTCAGTTCATATATTGCGCGAGGACGCCCTTGTTGATAAGGCATTTCCTCGCCGCAAATATGAGCATACCCATAATCAACTAGTTTCTTTAACAGCCTTTCTGTCGATCTTCGAGTCACTTGTAAGTATTCAGAAAGATCTGCTGCTGTAAACTTCAATGACGGGTGCGATTGACTAAATTGAATAATTTTTGATAAGTTTGCTGGACTCAGTTTCGTTTCTTTCGCTATTTTCATTAGTGCCGGGTTGTCATTCTTCAAGCTTTGTACTCTCTGTTCTTTCGGGAACGGACCAAATAGTTCTTTATCACTTGTTAGTATATAAAAACAGTGGTCTATTGGATTGTTCTTCGCAAAACCTTGAGCGATTTTAGCATTTTGCTCTGCTTCCTTCACAGTTTTTCCGTAACCAAATCCAATAGCTATCGTTCCTTCTATATTCACAAATAAATTATTTATCATATTTGTTTTTATAATCGATTCAATATCACCACGAGTCGTATACAAAATGAACGTCATTTCATCAATTTTTTTGAATGAACCACGTAGTTCTTTTGAAATGACATCTAATTGCTCAAGCAAACCTTCTCGTAATTCTAAAGAAGAAATCATACAAGCACCAACAGTAGCTGAATGACTTTTTGCTAACTCAGCTTTTATTTTTGCATCTTTTAACCCATGTATAATGGATTGCTTTGGATCTATCATACGTTTTGAAGGGATACCTATTTTTTGAAGTTCATCATAGACAGCATGAATACTAGTTAAAGCTAAATGAGCTTCTCCAGATTGATATTTAGCTACATGAAAATCAATAACTCTATTTATTTCATCTTTACTCCACAGCATATTTTCATAATCAAACACTTGTGGACTTTCTTTTATTCCGATATCATGGAACACATTTGTAATAAACGAGCGGTCTACTAAATCGATAGAAATATTATGTGGTTGAATACTTTGATGATACATAATAGAAAGAATGGAAGATGCGACAGTTGTCTCGTCTTGCTGTAAGTACGTACTTGGAATTCGTAATTGTTCTCTTATTTCTTTTGCCATATAATAAGGTAAAGCACCTGAGAAAAAGATGACATCACAAGGCTTTAAACGCTTTAATAGTTCAGAAGATTCTGCAGGATGAAGGTAAATATATGGATCAATCTCTATTTCTTCTAGTTTATGAGCAATAGGTAAAATTGTCTCCATAAACTCTTTTGAACCGACAACCGCAATTTTTATCATCATTTCTCTAACTCCTTATCATTAATTAACGACTATTTAACGTCAACTATATCAAATGTACAAAACCATTGTAAACAGGAAGGGGTCTTTATTCAATGAAAATTACAGCTATTCACCTTTACGCAATTCGTTTACCGCTTCGCGATCCGTTTGTTATTAGTTACGGTTCTTATTCTGATATGCCTTCTATTATCGTCAAAATGGAAACAGATGAAGGTATTATCGGTTACGGTGAAGGCGTTGCTGATGATCACGTCACAGGTGAATCATGGGAAAGTACTTTCCATACTTTAAAACATACACTTGCTCCTGTGCTCATCGGACAAGATCCAATGAATATCGAGAAAATACACGATATGATGGATAACACAATTTACGGTGTTCCTACTGCGAAGGCCGCGATTGATATTGCTTGTTTTGATATAATGGGCAAAAAATTAAATCAACCTGTATATCAATTAATTGGCGGACGCTACCATGAAGACTTCCCTGTCACTCACGTCTTAAGTATCGCCGAACCTGAAGCCATGGCAAAAGAAGCTGCTTCCATGATTCAAAAAGGTTACCAATCTTTCAAAATGAAAGTCGGTACAAATGTAAAAGAAGATGTAAAAAGAATTGAAGCGGTACGTGAACGTGTAGGAAATGATATTGCGATTCGTGTTGATGTAAACCAAGGTTGGAAAAATAGCGCGAATACATTAACAGCACTGCGTTCATTAGGACATTTAAACATTGACTGGATTGAACAACCTGTTATCGCGGACGATATTGATGCCATGGCTCATATCCGTTCTAAGACAGACCTTCCACTTATGATTGATGAAGGATTAAAAGGTTCTCGTGAAATGCGCCAAATTATAAAACTAGACGCGGCTGATAAAGTGAATATAAAACTAATGAAATGCGGCGGCATATATCCCGCTGTAAAACTCGCTCATCAAGCAGAAATGGCCGGCATTGAATGCCAAGTTGGATCCATGGTCGAATCATCCGTTGCCTCTTCCGCAGGATTCCATGTCGCTTTCTCGAAAAAAATCATTACGAGCGTTGAACTTACAGGTCCATTAAAGTTCACGAAAGACATCGGAAACTTACATTACGACGTACCATTCATTCGCTTAAACGAAAAGCCAGGACTCGGCATTGAAATAAATGAAGATACATTACAAGAACTAACCGTCTTTCAAGACGTTGTACGCTAAAGGAGGACTATCATATGACGGTTCTATACGAAGGAACATTAAAACAAAATAACGAATCATTTCATGTTACATTACTATCACTAGAGCACATCGAACAAATTTTATCACTACAAAACATCGTAGTTGAAGCGCTAGAGGATAAAAATCGCTTACAACCACTCTCGCTAGAAGAGTTTCAATACATTCTAGAAGGAAACGGCATGATGATCGGTGCTTTTATCGAAAACGAACTCATCGCATTTCGCGCTCTACTCGTCCCTCCTATCGATGATGAACATTTAGGGCTTGATATTGGCATAGCAGAAAGCGAACTACATCGCGTCATCTATCAAGAAATCTCAAATGTTCATCCGAACTGCCGAGGAAATGGGATGCAAAAAATATTAGCAAAAGTCATTATGGAAGAATTGCAAAAAGAAGATAGCAAATACGATTACGTTTGCTGCACCGTTGCTCCTTTTAACATTCCGAGTTTGAAGGATAAGTTTGCGCAAGGGATGGCGATTGCTGCGCTAAAGGAGAAGTATGGTGGTAGTCTGCGGTATGTTTTTATGAAGGAATTGCGCAGAGATAAGGAAAACGATTGGACAGATGTTCAAAGTATTCTAATGAGTGATGCTAGTGGACAGCAGGCTTTGCTTTCGGAGGGGTATCTTGGGTATGAGATGGAGAAAATGGATGGGGATTTTGTTGTGAAGTTTGGGCGATAATCTATATGCTCGAAAAAAGGAGATGTCCCTTGTGACATCTCCTTTTTTCGATCCGTTAAACAATTCTGTGGTAAATGAAATTATATCAACGATTTTTCGAATATATCTATCATAACTTACAATATATCAACGATTTTTCAAATATATCTATCATAACTCACAATATATCAACGATTCGACACGGAATATCGATTTACCGACAAAAATCGATATCCCTTCCTAAACCGTCATCTTCCAACTAGATAACGCTAACCAGTTCTCCATTTCCTTATAATCAGGCATTATCTTCCCGACAAGACGCCAGAAAGAGCGATCATGATTTAAATGAACCATATGGCACATTTCGTGAACGACTACATAATCAATTACTCGCTGTGGTGCCATCGCTAGCTTCCAATTGAATGTTAGTTGTAAATTCGAATCACAAGTCCCCCACGTACGACTACTATCTGTAATACGAATAGAGCGTGGTTTTGTTTTGAAATTACTTTGATGCGCTTTAATACTCTTCTCTACTAATGACTTACACTGCTTATAGTAAAATCGTTTTAAAGCTTGCTGTACTTTCTCATCCTTAAGCTCTTTCACATAAATATGTAGCTTATCTCCCTCAAACACTGCATTATCTTGCGTAATGCTTGCATCTTGAGAAATTTGTATCGGATACGTGTTTCCTAAATACAAAAAGCCCTCTCCTTGATCATAATCCTTTTCCTGTGGTCCAAGCGCTCGCTCCTGCATTTCCTTACGGGTTGTCTGAATCCAATCCCACTTCTCCTCTAGCAACTGGACTAAGTATTCAACAGGTGTCCCTTTTGGAGCTTGCACTTCCACATTTCCGTACGAATCTACAAAAAGACGCACAGACTTTTTCTTTTTATAAGTTATATGAAAATGAATTGTCTCACCTAAATATGTATGTACCATTTCATCACCTAGTGTATTATTTTTACAAGTAAAAAAGAGTAGGATACAAACGTCCTACTCTACCTATTATATCATTTGCTGCTTTAACAAACTCATTACCCTCTATACTTTACACCTAATCCCTTAATGAAATTCCTTGCGTATCTATCGCCGCACTCTTTGTAATTTTTATGGCCTTTTTTTCTTAATAGAGCGCCTAACTCTCCTTTTGTTACCGTAACACCTACGCTATCTAATATATCAAGTACATCCTCACTCGTTAATGATAGTGCGATTTTCATTTTCTTTAGAAGAAGGTTATTAGCACTCTCTTTACTTTGTACAGGTGCCGGTTGTCCTGGTTTCGGATCTTGCTTCCCTCTTTTTAAAGTAATAAATCCATTTAAAAATGCCTCTAACATCATCATGTCGCATGTTAATACGTACTCATCTTCGATTACATCATCATTTTCAGCTTCATGCTGAGGCGCTCTCTTTATTTTTGTAAGCATATCAACTACGTCTTCTTTCGTTACTTCCATCCCGCCAAGTTCAAAGATTTCTACCATATCTATATCTTTTATATCTAAAGCGTATCTTACTCTTTTTAATATATCGTTGTTGCTCATTGCCATTGGGTTTCCTCCTGAAATGTTGATTATCTTAATGCTTTTTAGCATGTGTAAATGAATGTCGTTAAGTTACTACTTTAACATTTTAGGGGGAGGTTTTGTAGTCTTGGGTGGATTATTGCTTGTGGGGATGATTTTAAAACAGCAACATATGCTGTTTAGGTACCTGTTTTTACATTTAATCCCAATTCAATCGTGCTGATACTAGAATATGGGAAGGAATCAATATTGAATTATTTAATTGATTATAAAGATGCTGAACGAAACTTCGGATGGGGATTTACTATTAATTAACATGCTTGAAAATGGACAAACCTAATATAGATTTGTCCATTTTTTTATGCAACTCAAATATGAATATTTGTGGTACAGTTCAACAAAACTAATCTAAATAAGGTTATTTTTCATTATTATCATAATTAAATTTAACAAAAAAGGTAGTGCCTTCCGATCCTGTTTGAATTTCTATTTTTGCATTATGACGGGCAGCAATGGCATAACATATACCTAATCCCAATCCTGTCCCATTATCTTTGGTCGTGTAAAATGGCGTACCCAGTTTCTCTAATACTTCAGGCCTGATACCTTTTCCTTGATCCCGCACTGCAAGCACCACACAATCTCGACCTTCTTTGTAGGTGCTAATGGTTAGAACTTTCTCTGTGTCCATTGCTTCTAAGCCATTACGGTATAAGTTTATTAATAATTGCCGTATCTCATTACGATTTAAAAGTAATTCCGGAATGTCATTTGTATCGACTTGAATATATTTATTTTGGTTATGCGTATCAATCTTTATTAAAGGAATAATATCGCGGATAATTGAATTTAAATCTAACATCTGCAAATCCGATTTCCTTGTATTACCCATTGAGAGAAATTCAGTAATAATAGAATTGGCACGGTCAAGTTCTTCAATCATTAAATTAAAGTGCTTATTATGTTTCTCATAGGTGGGCTCTTCTTTTAATAACTGCAAAAATCCTCGTACTGTTGTCATTGGATTTCTAATCTCATGGCTGATACCAGCTGCCATTTGCCCTATTAAATCTATGTTGGATAACCTTTTCAATTCCTGCTCATATTGCTTTTTTTCCGTTATATTTTTAAAAATACAAGAAATACCATCATCATACGGGTATGCAATAACTTCGTACCAATATTCATCAGGGCCAGAAAAAAATTCAAAATACACTGTAGTTCGCTCTGACATTACACGATGAAGTTCCTTATACATGACTTCATCAATGCTACTCGGGAAAATCTCCCATATATTCTTGCCTAATACATCTTTTGCTGTTTTTCTTTGTGGAAAATATTGATGCTTATTTACGTACGTAAATTCCCATGTATTATTTAAAGTAAAGAATCCATCCGTAATACTTTCAATCACACTTGTAACTTTTTCATTAGCAACAGCTAGTTCTCTCGTTCGCTCTTCCACCATGCTTTCAAGTCGATCCATATATAACAAGTTTGAAAACGTAGGCGCTGTGGCATCAACGATAGATTTTGCCAGTTGCATTTGGGAATTATCATAATTGTGAGCTTTTCCCTCTTTGTCAACGACGATTACTCCTAACACTTCTCCCATTAAAACCAATGGAATCATCAGTAGACCCTTACTATCTATATTTTTTGTTTGAATAACCTCTTGGATCTTAGCTTCATAGCTTTTCTCCATCCAATCCGCTTCTGTCCAATCACAGTCCTTGCTTAACTTCGTTGTTTTAATCGTTGTTTTGTCTAGGGGGTCTAAAAGGTGGGCTGCCATGCTGTTACTCTCTAAAATCTGTCCTAAGTAAAAAAAACATTTATCAAAACTCTCCTGTATCGAGGAACACATTGATAAATCACGGGTAACATTTAGTAACAGCTGCTTCTCGGCAATAAGGTTTTCCTTTTGTGTTAAATTATTTGCGTTTTGAATTGCGACCGCAGCCATATTTACATAAGCTTCAACACTTTGAATTTCTGAATTTGTTAAGTTCATTGGAATTCCATAATCAAATAAAAAAACCAGACCAAATAACTCTTGCCCAAATGAGATAGGTAGAGCTAATAAGGACTTAATTTTGAACGCAGCAACTGGTCTCGGATCCGGCCGATGATCCTTTGATGTATCAGGAATATAAATGGTTTTTTGGGTTTCAATAACTTCTTTTGCCAGTAAGTCTATTTCAGGATCAATTACCTGAGTATCGAGCGTTACGCCATTTATTGTCTCTGGTTTTCCTGCAAACCCTCTAAATGTTCCATCTTCCTGGGGTAAATAGATTCCAACAGCGTTGCACTTAACAATCTCCTCTGATATCGCCATTGTTACACGCTGCAATACTTCACGTAGTTCTAGTTTTGTATTTATTATTTTTGTTATATTCGCGAGCCTAGAATATCTCGCCTGATCACTTAACATTCACATGGCCTCCAATTATAGGCATAATAAAATAAACATGATACTATCATTGAAAATCAAGACCAACCTACCATTTTCACTTTTCTCCTGTATTCTTTTCTTACCCCTTTTACATAGAATACCTCACTTACTTATGATACGGTTCACCTTAATTAAAGTGAAACAGTGTAACTTTCAAAAGTTACACTGTTTCACTACCTTCTACCACATTCACACTCGCCTCAAACTTATCAAGTAATGCACGCACTTCATCCGTCGATTTCGTGCTCATTAATTGATTTCTTAGTTCAGCAGCTCCAGGGAAGCCTTTTACATAAATTTTGAAGAAGCGATGTAGTCCTGTGATAGAGCGTGGTAATACTTCTGCATATTGATCTTGAAGATCAAGTTGTAGTCTTAAAAGATCTAAATGTTCTTTACTGCTATGCTCTCTTGGCTCTTTTTCGAAAGCAAACGGGTTTTTGAAGATGCCTCGTCCGATCATAACACCATCAATACCGTATTTTTCAGCAAGTTCCAGCCCAGTTTTACGATCAGGAATGTCTCCGTTTATCGTTAGGAGTGTATTTGGTGCAATACGATCACGTAATTTTTTAATTTCTGGAATTAGCTCCCAGTGCGCATCTACTTGGCTCATTTCTTCTCTTGTGCGTAAATGAATAGAAAGGTTCGCAATATCTTGTTTGAAGATGTGCGTTAACCAATCTTCCCACTCACTTAACTCTTTAAAGCCAAGTCTTGTTTTTACGCTGACAGGTAGTCCGCCTGCTTTTGCAGCTTGAATAAGTTCTGCCGCAACGTCTGGGCGTAGAATAAGACCACTACCTTTTCCTCTTGATGCTACGTTCGGTACAGGGCAACCCATGTTAATATCAATACCTTTAAATCCTAACTCTGCCATACCAATACTCATTTGACGGAAATATTCAGGATTATCTCCCCAAATATGCGCCACGATTGGTTGTTCATCTTCTGTAAAAATTAAACGGCCACGTACACTTTTCATACCTTCTGGATGGCAATAGCTATCCGAGTTTGTAAACTCTGTGAAGAATACGTCCGGACGACCAGCTTCACTTACTACGTGACGAAAAACAACGTCTGTCACATCTTCCATTGGTGCAAGTACAAAAAATGGTCGTGGTAAATCACGCCAAAAATTATCTATCATTTCAAATTCAAATCCTCTCACTATGAATACAATTTCAAACTCTCAATAAACCAAAAAGCAGATGGTATAGATTTTCCTATATCAACTGCTTTCCTATTATACCAACTTAAGCCAAGCTACACACTCCACATGAGTCGTATGCGGGAACATATCAACAGGTTGTACTTCCTGCGTTTTATATCCGCCTTCTTCTAGTACTTTTAAGTCACGTGCTAATGTTGCAGGGTTACATGATACGTATACGACGCGTTTTGGTTTCATGTCGATGATTGTGTTTAGTAATGCTTCATCACAGCCTTTACGCGGTGGATCTACGACCATCGTGTCAGCAATTACGCCTTCTTTGTACCATTTTGGAATGACTACTTCTGCTTCTCCTACGCCAAATTCAGCATTTGTCATGTTGTTTAGTGCTGCGTTACGATTTGCGTCTTCGATTGCTTCTGGGACGATTTCAACGCCGTACACTTTTTTCGCTTTTTGTGCTAGGAATAAAGAAATTGATCCAATTCCGCAATAGGCATCAATTACTGTTTCGTTACCATCTAATTTTGCGTATTCTAACGTTTTATCGTATAACACTTTCGTTTGTTCTGGATTTACTTGATAGAATGAACGTGCTGAAATCGCAAATTTAATGTCACCGATAAAGTCATAAATATATTCTGATCCGTACAGTACTGTCGTTTTGTCTCCGAAGATTACATTTGTACGTTTCGAGTTTACGTTTTGAACAATTGATTTTACCTCTGGGAATTTCGCTGCAATTTCTTCAATGATTGCTTTTTTGTTTGGCAATTCTGCTGTACGAGTAATGAAGACAAGCATGATTTCCCCTGTTACTTGTCCGTAACGAGCCATTACGTGGCGAAGTATTCCTTTGTTACGCTCTTCGTTGTATGCAGTGATACCATGCTTTTCACAAATACGTTTTACTTCTTGAATTAATGTATCGTTCTCTTCTGCTTGAATTAAACATGATTCCATATTAATGATGTCATGCGTTCCTTGACGATAGAAACCAGCTACAAGTCCGCCTTCACGTTCTCCGATTGGTACTTGTGCTTTATTACGGTATACCCATGGGTTCTTCATGCCAAGTACAGGATGCACAGGAACATCGCTTAGTCCTCCAATGCGCTGCATAACGTCACGTACTTGTTTTTCTTTCGCTTGTAATTGCCCTTCATATGTTAAGTGCTGAAGCTGGCAACCACCGCACTGATTGTACACTGGGCACTCTGCATCTTTACGATATGGGCTCTCTGTATGAAGCTTCATTAAACGACCGAATGCGAAGTTTTTCTTCACTTTAATAATTTTAATTTGGGCTTCTTCACCTGGTAATCCGTTTTTAACGAAAATAGGATATCCTTTTACTTTCGCAACACCGGCACCATCATGTGTTAAATCTTCAAATACTACATCTATAAACTCGTTTTTCTCAACTGGTGGCGTCATTTTTGTACTCATTTTCCGACCTCTCTTTTTCATAACACTGCGTTACATTTTATCATACTTATATGGTCTATTTCTATCGGAAGAAAAAAAGCTATTGACGATAGTTCTCTGTTAATGTTACGCTACTACTAATTTAATACGGACGATGTTACCTCATATATACTCGATAATATGGATCGAGAGTTTCTACCCTGCAACCTTAAATTGCTGGACTATGGGGAAAACTAATGAATATTAGCCTATGTGCAAAAAAGGACTCATATTGATTAGCTTTCTCTCATAGATGAAAGTGAATCCATATGGGTCTTTTTTTATTTTTATTTTTCTAAAAGGTCAGACATCTTACGTATGACATAAAACCTCTTTGTTTTATTTTTAGTAATATAACGGGAGTTTTATGTACAAACTTTATACGAACTTCTGAAAGGGGCAACTACATGCAATATGTAATGAGCATTATCGGTATTCTTGTCGTTTTAGGTTTATGTTTTGCTTTGTCAAACAACAAAAGTAAAATCAACTTCCGTGCAATTGCAATTATGATTGGTTTCCAAATTTTAATCGGTTGGTTTATGTTTGGCACAAAGATTGGTCAACAAATCATTATTTTCATTGGTAAAGTTTTCAACAAACTAATTAAACTTGGTACGACAGGTGTCGATTTTCTCTTTAATGGAATTCAAAGAGATTTTGTCTTTTTCTTAAACGTACTATTAATTATCGTATTTTTCTCAGCACTACTTTCTATCTTTAGTTATTTAGGTGTTTTACCATTCATCGTTCGCGTTGTCGGCGGTGCAATTTCAAAAATCACTGGTTTACCACGCGTTGAATCATTCCACGCAGTAAACTCTGTATTCTTCGGTTCAAGTGAAGCGTTAATCGTTATTAAAAATGATTTACAGCATTTTAACAAAAACCGTATGTTTATCATTTGTTGTTCTGCAATGAGTTCAGTTTCTGCTTCTGTTACAGCATCATACGTAATGATGTTAGATGCAAAATATGTACTAGCAGCTCTTCCACTAAACTTATTCTCAAGCTTAATTGTTTGTTCGTTATTAACACCTGTTGATACGAAGAAAGAAGATGAAGTGATTCAAAAATTTGATAGAACCTTATTCGGAGACAGTTTTATCGGCGCAATGATTAACGGTGCGCTTGACGGCTTAAAAGTAGCTGGTATCGTTGCTGCATTAATGATCGCCTTCATCGGTGTGATGGAAGTTGTGAACTACGTAATTAGCGCCGCTTCAGGTGCAATGGGATATGCTGTTACGTTACAACAAATCTTCGGTTATATACTTGCTCCATTCGCATTCTTAATGGGTATTCCAACTCAAGATATTATCCCTGCTGGTGGTATTATGGGTACGAAGATTGTATTAAACGAGTTTGTAGCAATCCTTGATTTAAAAGATGTTGCATCAACATTATCTCCACGTACAGTTGGAATCGTTACAGTATTCTTAATTAGCTTCGCAAGTATTAGCCAAATTGGTGCGATTGTCGGTACAATCCGTGCCCTTTCTGAAAAACAAGGAAGCATCGTTTCTAAATTCGGCTGGAAAATGCTATTTGCATCAACACTTGCTTCTATTTTATCTGCAACAATCGCTGGATTATTTATTTAATAAAAAACTCCACCTTACTTCTCCTTTTCTAAAGGAAGTTTAGGTGGAGTTTTTTCATCTTCCAAATGTATTTTTATGTAAATCTCACCAGAAAAAAATAAGGTATTTTTTCCGAAATATTCCAAAATCGTATTCCCCTATATATTCTATAGTGATATGATGGACAAGGGTATAATTCAAATTTTTAAAATCAAAAATTTGAATTAGTGTCACTTATAAGAACGATTGTTTCATGACATAAGTGATGATAATTAAAACACAATAGAAGGATGATAGAATGAAAAAGTATACATATATCGCTTTACTTTCTTCTGCTATTCTCGTAGGTTGTAACACTAGTAGCTCTAGTGATAAACAAATAAAAGAAGCAACGGCGAAACAAACAGTTGAACCAAAAAAAGCGAAAGCAGTTGAAATTCCTTTAACAAAAGGAGTTATTACATGGGATCCGTATGAATATAACGCACAAAACACCACGCTTTATACCAAAGATTTAAGAGATTCATTCAAACAAGTACGTTACAATATTTGGCGTACTGCTGATGGTCCTGAAAGCAAACAAACTTTTACTTCACAAGAAAAAGATCGTGACTTTGCCCTCCCACTACATTTAAAATCATTTCATTTAAAACGTGGCGAATTTCAAATTGAAACAATAGGAATCAAAGAAGATAATACTGAAACAAATCTAGTAACATCTAAAATTACATTCCAGCAACGTGTACCCGTTTTAATGTACCATGCGATTGAGAAATACCCTGGGCCAAGTGATGGGGATTATGGCTTATATGTGCCACCTGAGCAATTCGAAAAGCATATGCAATATTTGAAAGATAACGGTTATACGATGCTTACGTTTGAACGTTGGAATGATATAAATCGTGTAAATAAACCTGTTTTTGTAACCATGGATGATGGTCGAAAAAATAATATGAATGCTCTTCATATTTTACAAAAACTGAAGGATGATACATTCCAACCTACAGCTACTGAATTTCTTACTGCAAATGAGATAGACAAACCAAATCGTCTATCAACAGATGATATAAAACAAATGATGGATTCAGGCATTTTTTCTATTCAATCTCATACTGCTAATCATACGATGATGGCTCATTCAAGCAATTATGATGAGGAATTACGTGGTTCGAAAGAAAAAATTGAAGCTCTTACTGGTAAAAAGGTCATCGCTCTCGCCTATCCAGTAGGTTCTTATAATGATTCGGCTGTTGAAGAAACAAAAAAACATTATGAATTCGCAGTAACTACTGATCATGGTAATCACATTACAAAAGGGATACCAAACGAACAGTACTTAATTAAACGCCATTTTGTAGGGCCTAATACATCTATGGAAAAATTCATATCTCTTATAAAGTGAAACTTTAATCAGTGGGGGTTTTGTTCACCCCCACTGATTACTAGTTGAACCAATCGGACTTTTACGGGCAGTTGATCCCTCACATAACCTCTTTGCTTTTGCTGAATTCTGAGATAGGGTCTTACTGCCCGTTAATGCGGGATAAAGTAAACTTTACTAAAAGACGAAAGAATATTTCTATCAAAAGTCACTAACCTATCTCATAATTAAAAATGATATGATGAATAAGGGTATATCCCCACCGCTCTTACAGCGGTGGGGATTTTAAATATAAGTATGCAACATAATACACAATAGAAGGTGATTTTATGAGAAAATATGCAGCAATCGCTTTATGTACATCTGCCATTCTAGCAGGCTGTAATACTAGTAACGTAAGCCAGGAACCTAAAAAAGAGAAAAAGGTTCAAGAAACTAAGGAACAAGTAGAGACCACGCAAGAACAAGGTAAAATTTCTTATAACCCAATTACACACGAAGCTACAAATACTACTATCCATATGACAGATATAAAAGATACTTTTACTGAGGTACAATATAAAATTTGGCGTACCGCTGATGGAAAGGAAACTGCTAAATCTTTGTCTTCTAAAGAAAAGGAAAAGCAATTTTCACTTCCTTTTGACATAAAAGAATTTGAAGGAAAACGCGGTGAGTTTCAAATTGAAGCAATAGGAATGAAAGAAGATGGGAAGACCATTCCACTCACAAAATCTGCTATTACTTTCGAGCAAAAGGTTCCCGTTCTTATGTACCATGCAATCGATAATTATCCCGGACAAGGCATTAAAGATTTATTCGTATCACCTGCTAACTTTGAAGCCCAAATGAAATATTTAAAAGACAACGGCTATACCTTACTAACCTTTGAACGCTGGGGCGATATTAATAAAGTGAATAAACCTATCTTTGTTACGTTTGATGACGGTATGCAAAATAATATGAATGCCTTTCATATTTTACAAAAGTTAAAAGATGATACGTTTAAACCGGCGGCAACAGAATATATGATTGTTAATAATGTCGATACTGAAGGATCCCTTTCTACATCTGAAATAAAAGAAATGGTTGATTCCGGTATTTTCTCCATGCAATCTCATACTGCAACACATGCCGACTTGCCGAAGATTACAAACTACGAAGAAGAATTAAAGGGATCAAAAGAAAAACTAGAAAAAATAACAGGTAAGCCCGTTATCGCAGTTGCTTATCCATTCGGTCATGTAAATGATAAAGTCGTTGCAGAAACGAAGAAATATTATCAATTTGCAACGACAACAAAACCTGGAAAGTTCATTACAAAAGGTGAACCCGATGAGTTATTAAAAATGAAGCGTGTGCGTATACACCATACGACGACTGTAGAACAATTTGCTTCTTCGATTAAATGACGATGAGGGCTCAATATATTTTGAGCTCTCTTTTTACGCTATATTTATATATATTTTTTGAATTTTCTTGTATTATATATAGTAAGAAATCTTTCAAATTAAAGGAGATTATACATATGTCATTTGAACAAACGTTAGAAAAATATGCTGCCCTTGCAGTCAATGTTGGTGTTAATATTCAACCAGGACAAACATTATCAATTAGTGCACCTCTTGAAGCTGTACAATTTGTACGCCTCGTTACAGAAAAAGCATATAAATCTGGTGCAAAACACGTATATGTAGATTGGAATGATGAAACGTTAACACGCTTAAAGTTCGATCTAGCTCCTGAAGAAGCATTCTCTGAATTCCCTTCTTGGAAAGCACACGCTCGTGAAGAATTAGCAAAAGAAGGCGCTGCATTTATGTCTATTTATGCAGAAAACCCTGATTTATTAAAAGGTGTAGATTCAACACGTATTGCAGCTGCTCATAAAGTAGCTGGTGAGGCAATGAAAGTATACCGTGATTACGTACAAGCTGATAAAGTAAGCTGGTGTGTCATTTCTGTTCCTACGAAAGAATGGGCTGCTAAGGTATTCCCTGACGTTGCACCGGAAGAACAAGAAGCAAAACTGTGGGATGCTATTTTCAAAGCGACTCGCGCTGATTTAGAAAATCCTGTAGAAGCATGGAAAGAACACGATGAAACGTTACATACAAAAGTTGATTACTTAAACGAAAAACATTATAAAGCTCTTCACTATACAGGTCCTGGAACAGATTTAACGATCGAACTTCCAGAAAAACATGTATGGGCTGGTGCTGGTAGCTTAAATGAAAAGAATGTACCATTTATGGCGAACATTCCAACTGAAGAAGTATTTACAATGCCACTTAAAACAGGTGTAAACGGCCAAGTGTCTAGCACAAAACCGTTAGCATTTGCAGGTAACATTATCGATAACTTCACGTTAACATTTGAAAACGGACGTATCGTAGACTATAAAGCAGAAACTGGTGAAGAAGCTTTAAAACATTTAGTAGAAACAGATGAAGGTTCTCACTTCTTAGGAGAAGTGGCTTTAGTACCTCATGACTCACCAATTTCAAACACAAATGTTTTATTCTACAATACGCTATTTGACGAAAATGCATCTTGCCACCTTGCAATCGGAAGTGCTTATGCATTTAACTTAGTTGGTGGAAAAACGATGTCTAAAGAAGAACTTGCTGAAAATGGTGCGAACACTAGTATTACACACAACGACTTCATGATTGGATCAGCTGAGCTTGATATTGACGGTATTACAGCTGACGGAAGACATGAACCAATCTTCCGTAAAGGTAACTGGGCGTTTTAATACAAATAAAAGGCTATCTTCCACACCGGAAGATAGCCTTTTATGATGCTGATGAAACCTTAAGTCCAATTACCCCTAACACAATAAAGAGAATACAAAACGCCTGGAATAAGCTAATATGCTCTTTAAAAAAGTACACACTGATGATTGTAATAAGCAATGTACCTACACCAGACCAAATGGCATAAGCGATACTTAAATGAATCTTTTTCACAACGATAGCAAATACACTGAAACAAATTCCATAAAATACGAAAATAAGTACACTTGGAACGAGCTTTGTTAAGCCATTTGATAATTTCATCGCAATTGTTCCAGCGACTTCAAAAATAATTGTAACAAGTAATAATAGCCAATATACCATACTAGAATCTCCTTCTCTGTTACCTTATAGAGATTCTAGTATACTACTTATAGCCCTAATGAAATATATTTAATTTCTAAATATTCTTCGATACCGAAATGGCCTCCTTCACGGCCAATGCCACTCTCTTTAAAGCCACCGAACGGTGCTTGTGCAACTGATGGAAGTCCATCATTTAATCCGATAATACCGTATTCTAATGCTTCACTAATTTGGAATGCTTGACTAATATCTTTCGTGAAAATATACGCAGCCAAGCCGTATGGTGTATTATTTGCTCTTTCGATTACTTCTTCAACTGTTTTAAATTTCGCAACTGGTGCAACTGGTCCAAATGTTTCTTCAGTCATACAAAGCATCGTATCATTTGCCAACCCAATTACAGTCGGTTGCATAAAATGTCCATCTAACTTTGCAATCTGTTGGCCTCCATATAAGAGTTCTCCACCTTTTTGAACTGCATCTTCGATATGTTCTTGTACTTTCGAAACTGCATTCTCATCAATAAGCGGTCCTACCGTCGTTCCGTCACCGAAGCCATCTCCTACTTTCAGCTGCTCTACTGCCTTTTGGAACTTCCCTACAAATACTTCGTATACGTCTTCTTGAACGAATACTCGATTTGTACATATACACGTTTGTCCTGCGTTACGGAACTTCGAACCAATCACCGCTTCTACCGCCTTATCTAAATCCGCATCATTCATTACGATAAATGGAGCATGGCCACCTAACTCAAGCGAAACTTTTTTCATCGTTTGTGCAGCACTAGCCATTAATTCTTTCCCGATTTCCGTTGATCCTGTAAAGGACACCTTTCGAACACGTCCATCTTCCATCCACGTATCAGCAATTGCTTTCGCACTACCTGTTACAATATTGATTACCCCTTTTGGAATATCTGCTTCATGAGCTAATTCGGCTAATTTCAGTGCAGTCAATGGCGTTTGACTTGCTGGTTTTACAACCGCCGTACAGCCTGCTGCAAGTGCCGGAGCTACCTTTCTCGTAATCATAGCAGCTGGGAAGTTCCAAGGTGTAATAGCTGCCATAACCCCAACTGGTTGCTTCATAACTAAAATACGTTTATTCGGATGAGAAGCAGGAATCATTTCACCATATACACGTTTTCCTTCTTCTGCATACCATTCAACAAAACTATTTGCATAATTCACTTCACCAAGTGCTTCTAGAAACGGCTTTCCTTGCTCTCTCGTCATAATCGCTGCAATCTCTTCTTTATTTTCATCGATAAGTGTAAACCATTTTTTTAATTTCGCTGCACGGTCTGCCGCTGTTAACTTAGACCATGATTTAAAAGCTTCATGCGCAGCATCAACGGCTTGCTTTGCCTCTGTTACCCCACCCTTTGGTACAGTCGCAAATATTTCCTTCGTTGCTGGATTATTTACTTCGATTTGTTCTTGCAATGTAATCCACTCACCATTTATATACATCGCCTTTTTCTCTACATTTACAAACGTCGCTTTTTTATCCAATGTTCTCTTCCTCCTCTATAAGTTTCTTTATTTTCCTCGTGGCAGCAGATTGACTTATTTTTAAAAACTCCGCTACTTTATAACTTGATCCATATGTTTTATATGCTTTCAAAATAATATTCCGTTCTACTTCTTCTAACATTTTATAGAGACTTTGACCGGACTGTTCAACCGTTGATTCTTGCATCGCTATTGGCAAATCTTCTATCGTAACGATATCGTCAGCAGTTATAACAATTCGCTCAATCACATTTTCTATTTCTCTATTATTTCCTTCCCAAGGGTAACCAACAAACATTTGCAATGTGCTAGGTGCTAATTTTACATTCCGACCATATTTCTCATTAAAGTGCTGTAAATAATGATAAATGAGTGGCAAAATATCTTCGGTTCTTTCCCGGAGTGGTGGAATTAAAATTGGAATGACATTCAGACGATAATATAAATCTTTCCGGAATGTTCCTTGTTTCACCATCATACTTAAATCTCGATTTGTTGCCGCTACAATTCTAACATCCACTTTTTTTAATTCTCTTCCGCCAATAGGGCGAAATGTCTTCTCCTGCAACACTTGCAAAAGCTTCGCTTGAATTTCAAGCGGCATTTCGCCAATTTCATCTAAGAAAAGAGTTCCTTTATGCGCTGACTCTAATAATCCCTTTTTCCCTTCACGATTCGCACCTGTAAAAGATCCACCTGAGTATCCAAAAAGCTCTGATTCAATTAAATTCGTTGGCAATGCCGCACAGTTAATTTCATAGAAACTTTCATTCTTCCGGTTACTCACTTCATGTAAATGACGTACTAATCGACTCTTCCCTACTCCTGTCTCGCCTAAAACGAGAACTGTACTATCTACCACGGATACTTTCTTGATTGTCTCGACTATTTTTTGCATAGCAATACTTTTAAAAATAAGTCCTTCATGCTCATACGTTTCTCTTAATTCTTTTTTATATGTTTTTAACTGATTATCCATTTCCTCTACCTTTTGACGTAATTGGTAGAGTTCTGTAAGATCACGAGAGTAACTAATTACTCTTCTTAAATTCCCCTCATCGTCAAAAACAGGCCTTGTACGAACATGTAAATACTCTCCTGATTTTGTCGTTTGAACGAGTTCAATCGGTCTCTTTTTTTCAATTACTTCTAACGTTGCCGATGGATAAAAGATACCCTCCTTCTGCAATTCTTTTACATGCTTACCTACTAACTCTTTAGCAGCTAATTGATAGTGCCCTTCACATGTACTATTTACACGCACAACGATTCCCTTTTCATCAGTTACAAAAATTTCGTCAAACGCATATTCAAATACATCTTGTAAATCCATTAACATTCGTTCCTTTTCTGCAACCATCCTAGCCACCCCTAACTTCCAATCCATCGATTCACTTCACTATCTTTATTATAAAGTGAATTTTCTGCATTTTATATAGAGTCAGCTAGAATGTTTGCGATTTATTATTTAGCTTTTAAACATGCGCAGTATTTGCTTTCTCATAACAGACTTGTAATGATTCTTCAATGATTGTTAAACCTTCCTCAAGTTGCTCATCTGTAATAACTAACGGCATTAACACACGAATAACATTACCGTATGTTCCTGCTGATAATAGAAGCAATCCGCGTTTATTTGCTTCTGCGCACAAGTTAGCTGTTAACGTTTTATCAGGTGCTTTCGTCTTATGATCTTGAACGAGCTCGAATGCACACATTGCTCCTAAACCACGCACATCACCGATGCAATTATATTTATTTTTCATCTCTTCAAATCGGTTCATTACGACTTTTCCTAATTCTATCGCTCTATCATTTAAATTCTCTTTTTCTATTACATCAAGTACTGCTAATGCTGCCGCACATCCTAGCGGGCTTCCTGCATACGTTCCGCCAAGCTCTCCCGGTGCAGACTCATTCATAATTTCCTTGCGCCCAATAACACCACTAATTGGTACACCAGCGCCTAATGATTTAGATACCGTAATTAGGTCTGGAACGACATCATAATGATCAATAGCAAAATACTTTCCTGTACGACTAAATCCTGTTTGAATTTCATCTGCTACAAATAAGATGCCGTGTTCTGAACAAATATTGCGTACTTCTTGCACAAACTTCTTACTTGGAACGATAAATCCGCCTTCCCCTTGAACAGGTTCCATTACAACGGCTGCAATTGTTTCTGGCGCTACTTCTGATATGAAGAAATTCTTAAACTCTTCAATCATAAAGTCATCGTACTGCTCTTCTGTTAATCCTTCTGGGCGGCGATATTCGTACGGGAATGGTGCTTTATAGACTTCAGGCGCAAATGGGCCAAATCCAAATTTATATGGTTTTACTTTACTTGTCATCGTCATTGTCATTAATGTACGCCCGTGGAATCCTTTAGAAAACGCGATAATACCAGGTCTTTTTGTATATTTACGAGCGATTTTCACAGCGTTCTCAACTGCTTCTGCACCACTATTTAAAAATAGTACTTGCTTATCAAAACTTCCCGGTGCTAATGCCGCAAGTTTTTCTGCTAATTCAATATATGGCTCATACATCATGACATTAAATCCAGTATGAATGTATTGATCTACTTGTTTATGGAGTGCTTCTTTAACAACTGGATGACAATGCCCTACGTTAATTGTTCCGATTGCTCCCGCGAAATCAATGTACTGATTGCCATCAACATCTGTTACAAGGGCACCATTTGCAGATTGTACAAACGTTGGGATGCCGTTACTTACTCCTTTTGGTACTATATTTTGGCGGCGTTCTAGTAAAGACGCTGCTTTCGGTCCAGGAATTTGTTCATTTACTTTAGCAAATTTTTTTGTGTTCATTACGTACCCCATCCTTTTCTTTACATTGTTTTCTCTTTTCATTGCAAAATGCATGCCAACATTCTTTTCCAGCATTCATCCTACATGCCTTCTATTTCAACATAAAAAATAAGTCTATAGAGACTCATTAAGAGTCCCTATAGACTTATTTTTCTTACACATTAGACTTTCCTTGTTCCCAAATAAACTCACCTGAATGAGAAATAAAATCCCCAACAGATTGTACTACTAAATCCGCAAGTGGTTCTAAAGTTTGACGATCTCCTGTACCAGATAGTACTCCAATTGCATAGCAATCGCCACCGTTCTTAGCTAAATACAAATCTGTTGGCGTATCTCCTACGACCGCTACTTCACATGCCTCTAAATGAAACTTTTCACAAAAGGATTCTACAATTCTTTTATCAGGTTTCTGTGCCGGAAACGTATCTGAAGCCACAACATAATCAAAAAAAGATTCTAATTGATATTGTTTTAAAAATAATTCTGTCGGCGCGAAATCATCCGCTGTAACAACACCTAAAATAAATCCTCTATCCTTTAAACCTTGTAAAATTCTCGGTAAATCTGCTGTCATTCTCATATGGGAGCGGTACTCGTACATAAGCGAAAATAATTTTTCACTTATCCACTCATGCATCTCCTCTTCCTTAGATGACGCAATATACTTACAAAGCCCCTTTGCTACATCAAGGCTTGTTCCAGCCGCTAGTGCGCTACGTGGATGAACAAATGTCCCCTCTACACCGATTTCCTTTAATAAAGCCTGCTGCATTGACTCTGGTAATTGATATAAATGTATACATTCAGCAACAAGTTCTTCAGCTACTTTTATCCAAATTGAATGAAAATCCATTAATGTTCCATCTTTATCAAATAGTATTGCTTTTATCTTCCCCATAGCACACCCTACCTCTCGTCTCTTATCTCCTCCAGTGTACCAATAAAATATGGATATAAAATAAACGAATTGTAAAAATACCATAAAAATCAAACTAACTTCCAATTTACAATTCTTCTATATAATAAAAAGGATGCCTTTACAGGGCATCCTCTTGATGTTCAGGAACAAATAGTTCCAGACAATGATATATATTTTCGAATTCCATCGGTGCATCTCCACCGTATTCACCATCTAAATTAATCATTAGTTTATCTGGTGAATGTACTTTAATTCGATTTGCTTGTGTGTATAGCACTTTTGGATTATTAATATGTTCACCACGCTGTGCTTGTGTTGCTGCTTTAATTAAGTCAGCGATAGAACCTTTTTTCAGCACTAATAAATCAAATAATCCATCATTAATTGATGCATATGGTGCTACTTTTTCAAAACCGCCCACTGAACGAGTATTCGTAATTAAAAACATCGTAATTTCTTCTTGTAGTAATTTTCCATCATACTCAATTTCAACATATGTTGGATGTAATGACGGTAGCATTTCAATACCTTTTAAATAATAAGCAAGTTGTCCTAATACTGTCTTTAGCTTGCTCGGTACTTCATATGTTAATTCTGTAATACGGCCGCCACCAGCTATGTTAATAAAATATGTATCATTCGCTCTGCCTAGATCTAACGGAACTGTTTTCCCTTCACAAATAATATCCGCAGCCTCTTCAATAGAACGAGGTACACCGATTGCTCGTGCAAAGTCATTTGTCGTTCCAACTGGAATAATCCCAAACTTCGGACGATGCTCATGTCCTACTAAACCATTTACCACTTCATTTAACGTACCGTCGCCACCAGCTGCGATAACAACATCAAACTTACGATCCGCAGCTTGCCTCGCTGCCACAGTCGCATCTCCAGGACCTGTTGTCGCATGACACGATGCTTCATATCCAGCTTGTTCTAATTTTTGTAATACTTCTGGTAAGCTCTTCTTAAATAGCTCACGCCCAGAAGTAGGATTATAAATAATTCTTGCTCGCTTCATCATTTATTAGCACAGGAAATTTCTTTATGTATCAAAAAAGAACATACCGAACTTCTATTCAGTATTCCTATGCCTACCTCCTCTCATCTTCCTATCCTTCTTTTATCCCGCTCAAACAGGCAGTAAGAACCCGATTCGTGTAGTCCACCCAAAGCAAATATTCATTTCGATGGTTTTGTTTTATTTGCCCCCAAAATTTATGTCCGTCTATTTTCCTCACAACAATTTACATATAACGAATAATAACTATCTTTTATTTCATGAGATGAAAAAAAAACCTCTATGTTTAGATTTATCATTATTCCCACCTTTTTGCAACTATCATACCATAGTTGCTATACAAACATTTTTCCACTTTTGACAGTTAATCAAACGTTTGTTTAAATGATTTTCTCTCATTTAAACAAACGTTTGATTAACCTAGAAAAACACCCATGTACGGGTGTTTTTCTGCTTAATCTTTACAATTCACTACTACTATCGCTTGTTAATCTCTTCAAGTAAGATTTTGTTAACAAGCGGTGGATTTGCTTGTCCTTTTGTAGCTTTCATAATTTGACCAACTAAGAAGCCAATTGCACGATCTTTACCGTTTTTAAAGTCTTCGATAGATTGCTCATTATTATCAAGAATTTCTGTTACAACTTTACGAAGTGTACCCTCGTCAGAAATTTGAACAAGACCTTTCGCTTTAACGATTTCTTCTGGGTCTCCACCTTTTTCAATTAATTCGTTAAATACTTTCTTCGCTATTTTAGAAGAAATTGTACCTTTTTCAATTAATTGAACCATTTTAGATAAACCAGCAGGCGTTAATGCAACGTCTTTTAATTCTTTTTGTTGTTTGTTTAAGTATGCAAGCACTTCACCCATTAACCAGTTTGATGTTAATTTCGCATCAGCACCGTCTGCAACAGTTGCTTCAAAGAAATCAGACATTTCTTTCGTTAATGTTAATACGTGTGCATCATAAGCTGGTAAGCCAATTTCTGAAACGTAGCGAGCTTTACGCGCATCTGGAAGTTCTGGAATAGAAGCACGAACTGCTTCTTTCCACTCATCGTCGATGTAAAGTTCAACTAAGTCTGGCTCTGGGAAGTAACGGTAATCATCAGATCCTTCTTTCACACGCATTAAGATTGTTTTTTTCGTTGCTTCATCATAACGACGTGTTTCTTGTTGGATGATACCACCAGATAATAATTCTTTTTCTTGACGCACTTGCTCGTGCTCAAGACCTTTTTGTACGTAAGTGAATGAGTTTAAGTTTTTCAGTTCTGCTTTTGTACCGAATTTCTCTTGTCCAACTGGACGAAGAGAAATGTTCGCATCACAACGCAAGGAACCTTCTTCCATCTTACAATCAGATACGCCAGTGTATTGAATGATTGATTTTAACTTCTCTAAGTATGCATATGCTTCTTCTGGCGTACGCATATCTGGCTCAGACACGATCTCGATTAAAGGCATACCTTGACGGTTGTAGTCTACTAATGAACCATCAGCTGTATGCGTTGATTTACCAGCATCTTCTTCTAAATGAAGACGTGTAATACCGATACGTTTCTTTTTACCGTCTACTTCGATTTCAATCCAGCCATTTTCACCAATTGGCTTATCAAATTGAGAAATTTGGTAAGCTTTCGGATTATCTGGGTAGAAATAGTTTTTACGGTCGAACTTCGTTTCCGTTGCGATTTCACAGTTTAATGCCATTGCAGCTTTCATTGCAAAGTTAACTGCTTCTTTATTTAAAGTAGGAAGTACCCCTGGGTATCCTAAGTCAATTACACTTGTTTGTGTATTTGGCTCCGCTCCGAATTCTGTTGGACTCGCAGAGAAAATTTTCGAATTTGTTTTTAACTCAACGTGAACCTCTAAACCAATAATTGTTTCTAAATTCATCTATGCTCGCCTCCTTACAGACTTGCTTTTTTGGTATGATAGTCTGTTGCTTGCTCAAATGCATGTGCAACGCGGTAAATTGTCGCTTCATCAAAGTGTTTACCAATGATTTGTAAACCAAGTGGCATATTGTTAGCACCGAATCCACATGGAACCGAAATCGCTGGAACACCCGCTAAGTTTACTGGAATTGTTAAAATGTCGTTTGCATACATTGTCATAGGATCATCAACTTTTTCGCCTACTTTAAATGCCGGAGTTGGCGTTGTTGGTCCAATAATAACATCGTAGTTAGCAAATACATTTTCAAAGTCGTTTTTAATTAATGTACGTACTTGTTGTGCTTTCTTGTAATATGCATCATAGTAACCAGAGCTAAGTGCAAATGTCCCAAGCATAATACGGCGTTTAACTTCATCACCGAAACCTTCGCTACGTGTGTTTTTGTAAAGGTCTAATAAATTATTTACATTATCAGAACGAACACCGTAACGTACGCCATCGAAGCGTGAAAGGTTAGCAGATGCTTCAGAAGAAGATAGTAAGTAATACGTTGCTAGAGCGTATTTAGAGTGTGGAAGAGATACTTCCTCCCAAGTTGCGCCCATACCTTCTAATACTTTTAAAGCAGCTAGTACTGACTCACGAGCTTCCTCGCCAACACCTTCGCCTAAGTATTCTTTCGGTACAGCAATACGTAAACCTTTAACGTCGCCTGTTAAACCTGCTAAGTAGTTTCCTACTTCAACGTTTGCAGAAGTTGCATCCATGCGGTCAATACCTGAAATAGCTTGTAATAAGTATGCATTATCTTCTACTGTACGTGTAATCGGTCCGATTTGGTCAAGTGAAGACGCAAATGCTACTAATCCGTAACGAGATACGCGTCCGTAAGTTGGTTTTAAACCTACAACGCCGCAATATGCAGCTGGCTGACGGATAGAACCACCCGTATCAGAACCTAGAGAGAATAATACTTCTCCTGCTGCTACAGCTGCTGCAGAACCACCACTAGATCCACCAGGAACGTAGTCTAAGTTCCATGGGTTTTTCGTAGCGTAGAAACCTGAGTTTTCATTTGAAGAACCCATTGCAAACTCGTCCATGTTTAATTTACCGATTGTAATTGTGTCAGCAGCTTTTAGCTTTTGCACAACTGTCGCATCATAAATTGGATCGAAGTTTGCTAACATTTTACTCGCACAAGTAGTACGAAGACCGTTAGTCACAATGTTATCTTTCACACCAATTGGCATACCGAATAATAAACCATTATCTTCAGCGCCAATCTTAGCGTCTAATTCTTTCGCTTTCGCGCGTGCATTTTCTTCATCTAATGTAAGAAAAGCTTTTACGTTATCTTCAACATCCGCAATACGTTTGTAAGATTCTTCTACTAAATCCGTAACGGAAATTTCTTTGTTGTTTAACTTCTTATGTAACTCTGATACCGAATGATCAAATAATGACATCGAAATTCCCTCCTCTATTCTAATACTGCTGGAACACGGATTTGATTATCTTTGTGATCCGGTGCATTTTTTAATACTTCTTCTACTGGTAAACCTTTTTCTGGTACATCTTCACGCATAACATTTTTCATAGTTAATACATGAGTTGTTGGTTTTACATCTGTTGTATCTAATTCATTTAACTGTTCTGCAAATGTAACAATTGCATCTAGTTGTTTTTGAAATTTTTCTGCTTCTTGATCAGTAATTGCAAGACGTGCTAAATGTGCAACGTGCTTTACATTCTCAACGGAAATTCTTGACACGGCTAGGCCACCTCCATAATATATCGTTCAATCTACAATACTATTGATGATACCAAATTTTCAGTACTTCAAGCAAGTCAACACACGACACTTACAGCATTTTTACATAAAAAAAGAAAGGCGAACGCCTTTCTTTACAATTTACTCTTTATCTAACGGTTTATTTTTCGGAAATCTCTCGTTATCTTCTTCATTATCACGAATTGTTTTTTGTAATACAAAACAAGACATTGTTAAAAATAATGTTCCAATTAAATAGTATCCTTTTACACTAAGCGTTTCATCTAACGTATAAATCCCAATTAGCATACCTGAAAGTGCACAAACAAATGAAGTCCATGCTAAAAACGTGAACGCTTGCGTATTTCGTCTTCTCATCGTTCTCCCCCTCGTTAGCTGTACATCCATTATAGATAAGTATATTTATCATGATGGATTTTTATGTAAATTCTAGTTTTATATTTATAAATCTATCATAAAAGGATACTATTTTAAAGTTAGTTTTCTGTCTAATCTGAAAAAACAATTAAAATCATTGACATTTATTTCAATTCTACATAAAATAAAAATAAATATTACGAACCTCGAAATATACGGGAGTGGAATTAATTGTTGCAATACGAACATTTTTTAGACTTACTGCTAGATAACGCCAAGAAACTTTTCTATCCCGAGGAATGGGTAAGCCTAGATTTAACACTTTCTAAAACTGAAGTATTTTGTTTACTTTGGATGGAGCGAAATACAGATATTACAATGACCAAAATCGCTGAACTTCTTGATATACCAATGAGTACAACGACAGGTGTTGTAAATCGCCTTGTAAAAAAGGGATATATTGAAAGGTACCGTGATGAAAACGACCGACGCATTGTATTGATTCGTTTAACAGAAAACGGCGTAATGCTCGTTCAAGAAGTAAAACAAAATGCAGCCCATTACTTTAACCTTGTGACAGAAGCATTATCAGAAGAAGAAAAAGCATTCTTACTACAAATCTTCCAAAAAATCATGAATCACATTGCTACGTCACAGCAAAAAACAGAAGAAAAGGTTTCTACACCTAAAATGAAAAACATTCCGATTGAATAAAACCCTTACTGGGTTTTTATTCAATCATTTATTTCGACACTCGTAATATTCGATATTCGAAACAAAGGGGATATGAATGATGAGAATTATTTTGTATACAGGTAAAGGCGGCGTAGGAAAAACTAGCATTTCAGCAGCAACAGCACTTCAAAGTGCAAAACAAGGTTTAAAAACTTTAGTAATGAGCACAGATCCTGCTCATAGTCTAGGAGATTCATTTGGTATAAAGCTATCTTCTGAGCCGTTAGAAATCCGCGAAAATTTATGGGCACAAGAAATTAATACGATTTATGAAATGGAAAAGGGCTGGGGAAAATTACAGAAATATATTACACTTCTCTTCACTTCCAAAGCAGCTGATGATATTACAACAGAAGAATTAACGATGTTTCCTGGTATGGAAGATTTAATTAGCTTACTTCGCGTACTCGATTATTATAAACAAAACACATATGATGTTATTATCATTGATTGTGCTCCAACAGGAGAAACATTAGCAATGCTCAGTTTTCCAGACATGCTCGGCTGGTGGATGGAAAAACTCTTTCCTATTAAAAGAAAAGTTTTAAAAGTTGTTCGCCCTGTAGCCCAACCACTTCTTGGTGTCCCCCTTCCAACCGATGATATTATGGACGAATTAACAAATACACTTGAACAGCTCGGAGAAATGAGAGATATTTTATCAAACCGAGACGTAACAAGTATCCGCATCGTTGTAAATCCTGAAAAAATGGTCATTAAAGAAGCACAGCGCAGCTTTACGTATTTAAATTTATACGATTATAACGTAGATGCCATTATGATTAACCGCGTCATCCCTAACACTGTCACCGATCCTTATTTTCAAGCATGGAAAGATACGCAAAAGAAATATAAAACATTAATTCAAGATAGTTTTAATCCACTTCCTATTTACGAAGCTCCAATGTTTGAACAAGAAGTTGTCGGTTTGTCTATGTTAGAGCGTGTAGGAGATGCTCTATTTAAAACTGATCATTGTCCTACTGAAGTGAAATTTAACGGCCGCACACAATATGTAAAAAAAGATGGCGATGAGTATATTTTCGTTCTGTCTATTCCCTTCTCAAACAAAAGTGAGCTCGCATTAAATCAAAAAGGTGATGAGCTTATCATTCGAGCCGGTTCTGTTAAGCGGAACATCACATTACCAAAAACGTTAATACACCTTTCTATTCAAGGAGCAAAATTCGAAGCTGATGTACTAAACATTCGATTTGGAGGTGTAGTGCATGCGTGAGGAGCTACTAAGGAAGGTAATTCGTACAAAAATAAAAGTCGGTATGCATATATTAGAAGAGTTACCCGCCCCAATCCAACAATCAGCTAAGCAAATGCTAAATATTTTACAAGAGGAGCTAGCTGCTTATCCGCAAGAACAAGAGCATCATGAAGATAATTTAAAAAGTATTATAATTGAATGAACATCTCTGGATAGAGGGCCTTTCTAGGCTTTCTATCTCCATATTGGAGTGATGTAAGTTGTCGAAAGAAAATCCCACTATTATGCTTTGGATTATTCCCTTATTATTTTTCATTCATAACCTTGAAGAATCTTTCCAAATGCCTCAATATCTTGCTAATCAATTTTTAATTCATTTTATAACAATCCAACAATTTTTCATTGCCATTTCCGCATTAACAATCTTTGTCCTACTTATCGTCTTTCTATATCAACTAAACTTCTTGCCTTCTATATACTGGATTATTTTTATACAAGGGGCCATTTTCTTCAACTCTGTTCAACATATTATTTTGTTTTTCATTTTCCGTTCCTATAACCCTGGCGTAATATCCGCAGCTTTCATTGTCATTTTTTCTATTTTCCTTTTTTCATCTCAAAAACACTTAATTCATAAAAAGAAATTCGTAATTACACTCGCTTTCAGCTTATTTTCTTATCCTGTTATAATTTGGATTACCTTACTATTCGCTAGCTACTTTCATTCATAAAAAAAGACCAGGAAAACTCCTGGTCCATTACTCTACTTAACAAACATTGGATTCTACGTTATACAAAATTGGAAGGTACAGAATTAGGGTTTGTTTGTTAAGTAGATTATATGTTGAACGAACTAACAGCGGAGGGGTTCCTTCTGCTAGTCCGTTAAACTCAATCATTATTTTACGATTTTCTCAAGCTCATCAAGTGAAAGATCTACTGAAATGGAACCATCATTTGTTTCTTTCTTAATTGCATCTGTTACTTCTTTTGAATGATATAGTTCAATTACTTTTTTCAGTGTTGGATCATCTTTATCTTTCGTACGAGCTGCGAAAATATTAATATATGGCTTCGCATTTTCATTCTTTGGATCTTCTAAGAAAATTGGATCCTTCGCCGGATCTAATCCTGCTTGACCAGCAACACCGTTATTAATAACTGAGGCTGCTACATCTTTTAGTACACGAGGTGTTTGCTGTGCAATAACCGGTGTAATTTTTAACTTCTTCGGATTTTCAGCAATGCCGCTTGGATCTCCAAATAAGCCAAAGTCTTTCTTAAGCTTTAATAAACCTGCTGCATCAAGAAGTTTTAATGCACGTGCTTGGTTCGTTGGATCATTTGGAATTGCAATTTCTGAACCATCTGGAATTTCATTTGCTTTCTTATGTTTTTCAGAGTATAAGCCCATTGGTGCAATTTGCGTTGTACCAACAGCTGTAATATCTAACTTATGCTCTTTTTTAAATTGCTCTAAGAAAGCAACGTGCTGGAATGAGTTTAGTTCAATATCTCCATCAGCTAACGCTTTATTTGGCGTTGTGTAATCAGAGAACTCGACCAGTTTAATTTTAATTCCTTCTTTTTCAGCTTTTTTCTTTAAAATTTCCCAAGCGTCTCCATCCGTTCCAGTTACACCGACGCGAACTACTTTTTCTTTCGCTCCTGCTCCCGTTTCTCCACTTGAGCAGCCACTTAATGCTGAAACCCCTACAATCGCTGATAATGCAAATGCTAAAATTTTCTTCATTTTCTTTTCCTCTCTTCCTTTTTATGATCTGCGTAACAAGACTTTCGCAAAGTAGTTTCCTAAATTTTGAGCTATCTGTACGAGAATAATAAGTAAAACGACCGTTACGAACATAACTGATGTATCAAAACGTTGATAACCATATGTCATTGCTAAGTCGCCAAGACCGCCACCACCGACAAGCCCAGCAACTGCAGAAAATTCAATTAAACCAACCGTCATAAACGTGACACCTAAGATTAATGGTGCTAATGCTTCTGGCACGAGAATTTCAAAAACAATTCTAAGTGGTGAAGCACCCATCGCTTGCGCTGCTTCAATTACTCCTTTCGGAACTGAAACAAGGTTTGTTTCAACCATTCTAGCAATACCAATTGATGCGACTAACGTCATCGGGAAAATTGCTGCCGCTGTTCCAATTGTCGTTCCAATAACGCTTCTTGTTAGCGGGCTTAAAGCTACTAAGAAGATGATGAATGGAACCGGACGAATTGTATTAATAATGATATTAAGAATAGAAAAGACCCATTTATTTTCTAAAAAGTTTCCTTTTCTCGTTACATATAAAAGTAAACCTAGAGGTATACCAAGAATTGTAGCAAATATAAGGGTTACGATTACCATTAAGAGGGTATCCCCTGTCGCATCTAATATGCGAGGCCAAAATATACTCCAATCAACTCGCATGAGCTTCTACCTCCTTCAGCTGCACTTGCAGTCTTAGATGTTGTAATGCTTTTTGGATTTCCTTCTGATCACCTTGCAGCTCTACAAGTAGATTTCCAAATAGTACATTTTGAAGTTCAATAATATTTCCGTACAGTACATTTACATCGACGTTATAATTTTTTGCGATATATGATAGTACCGGCTGTCCTGTCTCCTCACCAGTAAAAGTTAAGCGGTAAATCTGTCCACCATTTTGAATCTTCGCTAGAACACTTTCCGGTAAATGATCATTAATAACAGAACGTACAAAGTTTTGAGTCGTTTTTGTTTTTGGTTGTGTGAACACGTCAAACAATTTTCCTTCTTCAATTACTTTTCCTTTTTCCATTACAGCTACACGGTGACAAATTTCTTTCACGACATGCATTTCATGTGTAATAAGAAGGATTGTTAAATTGTACTCTCTATTTACCTTCTTTAATAAGTTCAAAATCTCTGTCGTTGTTTCTGGATCTAAAGCTGATGTTGCCTCATCACATATAAGAATATCTGGTGATGTTGCAAGTGCTCTAGCAATACCTACACGCTGCTTTTGTCCGCCTGATAGCTGCTCTGGGTAATTGTTTGCCTTATCTTCTAACCCTACAAACTTCAGCAGTTCATTTACTCTTTCTTTTATCTCATTCTTTGGTACTTTCGCTAACTTTAATGGATAAGCAATATTCCCAAAAACTGTTCTTGAATTAAATAAATTAAAGCTTTGAAAAATCATCCCGATTCTTTGTCTTAGCTTCCGTAATTCTTTCGTCGATAATGATGTAATATCTTTATTATCTATTGAAATCGTTCCTGCCGTTGGTCTCTCTAACATGTTTACTAGGCGTAATAACGTACTCTTTCCAGCTCCACTAAAACCGATAATGCCAAAAATTTCACCTTTCTCAACAGATAACGTTACATCCTCCACCGCATGAACAGATTGCCCACCCGATTCATATACTTTACTTACATTGTTAAAAGAAATCATTTTTTCCCCTCCTATTTGCTGCAAAAACTTGAAGTAGAGCTTTCGAGGTAAAATAAAAAGTGCTCTCCTTCTTATCAACCATAAAGATAAGAAGGAGAGCACTTATATGTACTCGGTCACATCTTCTCATCTTCCAAGCCTTTCATAGACTTGCTGGAGTTAGCACGGTATTAAAAAACCCGTTGCTGAGGTATCGTAGGGCCAGTCCCTCCACCTCTCTGGATAAGAATGTATCGATTTAATTGTCATTTAATTAATTCTCATTATAGAACTCAGAATAATAAGAGTCAATACATTTTTTAGAAAAATATTAATTATTCCTTTATTAAAATTTTCAGATGAAATTTCATAATAAAATAGTAACCTTTAAAGTTATGTAAAATTCTCCTCCTGCATATTTTTTAAAAGGATAATCTTCTCTACTAATTGAATACCATTATTTGAATATGAAATCGGAGGAAGATAAATATATGAAAACAGCTCTTTTACTCGTTGATATTCAAAATGATTATTTTCCACACGGAAAGATGGAATTGCGTAATCCAGTAGAAGCAAGCGCATATGCCCGTCAGCTACTACAACTCTTTAGAAAGAAAAACAAACCTATTTTCCATATCCAACATGTAGCGATAAAAGATGATGCTACTTTTTTCCTGCCCAATACAGAAGGTGTGCATATTCATGAAAGCGTACGTCCACTTAGAGAAGAAACCGTTATACTCAAACATTATCCAAATAGTTTCCGCGAAACCGATCTTCTAAAACAATTACAACGTTTAGACATTGAGCACGTCGTCATATGCGGAATGATGACTCATATGTGTATTGATGCTACCGTAAGAGCTGCTTTTGATTTCGGCTTTCAATGTACTGTTATACATGATGCTTGTGCTACAAAAGATCTTTCTTTTAAGAATGCTACTATACCAGCCGTTTATATTCATAACACAATTTTGGCTAGTTTAAACGGAGTATATGCAAATGTAATGAGTGCAGATGAGTTTTTAGCTATAAAAAAACACTCTCTTCAGTGAGCAAAACCGAAAAGAGTGTTTCTTGTCAAACCATAGATTTTCTTTCAAATTGTATTATACAGGAAATTTTTAAAATGAATACTAAAAAATATGACTAATAAGTCAACTTTTCTCTTTGTTTTGTTTCTATTTACATGTTTATCCCGATATTAATAGGGTTTAGCTAGTTCCACTTACCAAATAGTAATATATGGTAAGTGTTTTTTAAATTCAAATTAACTAATTTCTCCTATTATTTATCTGTTTGTTTCTTTTTCAAATACTCCGCACGCAATTTTTCAATTTGCTGCTTTTTATCAAATTTGGCAGGCGTCTGCTTTTCATGAAACTTTGCGACAGCTACCTGGCTTTTATAATCTAATTGATATTTTCCCACTTTGTTCACCTACTTTTCTTTTCTTTAAAGAGAACCTATTCAACAAATATACCTTATTTTACTGAATTAAACCTTATTACTTTATTAGTTTTTCTACTGACATCTATCTTAATCCACATATAGAAAGTTTTTCAAAAAAAAGAGATCTTCGCAAACTGCGAAGATCTCTTCTACTATTTCTTATAAAGTTTCAGAAGTAGTTTTTGCTTGCATGTGAAGTGCTAAGTAGTCAGGGCCACCAGCTTTAGAGTCTGTACCAGACATGTTAAAGCCACCGAATGGTTGGTAACCTACGATTGCACCAGTACATCCACGGTTGAAGTATAAGTTACCTACGTGGAAGTCTTCACGTGCTTTTTCAATATGGTCACGGTTGTTAGTAACAACAGCACCTGTTAAACCGTATTCTGTATTGTTTGCAATTGCAAGTGCATGGTCAAAGTCTTTTGCTTTACAGAATGCTACTACTGGCCCAAAGATTTCTTCTTTCATTAAGCGAGCATCTTCTGCAACGTCAGCAACGATTGTTGGTTGGATGAACCAGCCTTTAGAATCGTCTCCTTCGCCACCAGCTAAGATTCTACCTTCTTCTTTACCAATTGCAACATAGCTCATTACTTTATCGAATGCAGCTTGGTCATTAACAGGCCCCATGTTTGTACCTAATACCGCTGGGTTAGCAACTGTTAATTCTTTCGTTAATTCAACAGCACGATTTAATACGTGATCGTATACATCTTCGTGGATTACTGCACGAGAACATGCAGAACATTTTTGTCCTGAGAATCCGAATGCTGATGCAACGATAGATTTAGCTGCTAATTCAAGATCTGCTTCTTTATCAACAACGATTGTATCTTTACCACCCATTTCAGCGATAACGCGTTTTAACCAAATTTGGCCTGGGTTTACTTTCGCTGCACGCTCATAAATACGGATACCTACATCGCGAGATCCAGTGAAGCTCACGAAACGTGTACGAGGGTGATCTACTAAGTAGTCACCAACTTCAGAACCGTTACCTGGAACGAAGTTTACTACGCCAGCTGGTAAACCAGCTTCTTCTAATACTTCCATGAATTTCGCTGCTACTACAGGAGTTGTACTAGCTGGTTTTAGTAATACTGTGTTACCAGAAACTAAAGCAGCTGTTGTCATACCTGCCATAATTGCGAATGGGAAATTCCAAGGAGAAATGATAACACCTACTCCTAATGGAATGTAAGAGAAACGATTATATTCAATTGGACGGCTTTCTACTGGAATACCGTCTTTTAATTTCAACATTTGACGACCATAATATTCCATAAAGTCGATTGCTTCTGCTGTATCAGCATCTGCCTCATTCCATGGTTTACCTGCTTCTTTTACAAGAATAGCAGAGAATTCATGTTTTCTGCGACGAACGATTGCTGCAGCACGGAATAAAATGTCTGCACGCATTTCTGGCTTTGATTTTCTCCAAGTTTGGAATGTTTCATCCGCTACTTGCATTGCTTTTTCAGCTAACTCACGGCTTGCTTTTGAAACACGACCAACAAGTTCCTCTTTATTTGCAGGGTTTACAGAAACAATTTTGTCTTCTGTAGTGATTTTTTCTCCCCCAATAATTAATGGATAGTCTTGTCCAAGATAAGATTCTACTTTCTTTAAACCTTCTTCAAACGCTAATTTGTTAGCCTCCACTGAAAAATCTGTAAATGGCTCATGTTTGTATGCTACTACCATTATTTTTAGCCTCCCCTTAGAAAAACGTTTACATTTTACAACATTATTCTACACGATAATTTAGATTTATTCAAATATTCCTAGACTTATATTTTAAAAATTAATAAATTTTTAAAATATAATAAAAAAAAGAGATTCATACATGCGTATGAATCTACAAAATATGAGTATATTCCAAAACATTTTTTCCGATCAATAATATAGTAACTAATAAAAATAAAGTTCTTACATATCCAACACCTTTTTGAACTGCAAACTTCGATCCAAAATAAGCACCAAAAATCATCGATAATCCCATAATAATACCGTATTCAAAATGAATTACGTCTAAAAATAAAAAAGTAATTAACGATACGATATTACTCACAAAGTTCAAAAGTTTTCCAGATGCTGCCGCTTGAATAAAATCCAAACCAATTAATAAAAATGCAAAAATTAAAAAGGATCCTGTCCCTGGTCCAAAAAATCCATCGTAAAACCCTATCATTAAAATAACAAAGAAAAATATTAATGTTTTTCTTTTCGTCATCTTCTTATAAGTAGATACACTTCCCCAATCCTTTTTCGCAATAATATAAATGGCAATGAATACCAACATCACAAGCACTAGCGGACGTAAAATATCCGGCGGAATAAACTTTACTACTAAAGCACCTGCGACTGCTCCTATAACAGTTAATGGGATTAACTTTCCTACAATTTTAAAATCGACCTTTCCCGATCGAATAAAATAAATTGCACTCGTAAACGTCCCCATCGTTGCAGCTAATTTATTCGTTGCAATGGCCGAAGCTGGTGGTAAACCAACAAACATAAGTGCCGGAAGCGAAATTAATCCTCCACCGCCAACAACTGAATCAATAAACGCTGCTAAAAATCCGAATGCAATTAATAAAATAATGACTTGAAAACTTAGTTCGTCCATGCGCTTTACCCCTTACCCCTTTTTTATAACATTTTAAATTATAACAAAATTCTTCAAGAAAAAAAGCCGTTCCATAAAGGAACGACCCTCCTATTTAATCTAAAATTTTCACAAACGGTTCATCTTGCTTCGCTTCACGTATAATAATCGCTTCTGGGCGCTCTACAGATTTAATCGTCACTTGTACTTTCATATAATTCGGGAAATATTCCATAACAAGCCCGGCTACATATTGTGTAAAGCCAATTATTTCTGCTTTTCCATTAAACTGGACAGGAATATCAAGCTTTATTTCTCTTAATTCATCGTCTCTATACATACCAGTACCGATAACAGCTGTATAGTCACCTTGGAAATAATCGCTTAGTTTTGCTTTAAAGTTTGATACCCTTGCCAAATCTTCACGTTTATTATCTGTTTTCGCTTGTTCAGATGGGAACAAATAATATTTCTCATTAATTTGCTTCCAATCCTCAACCGTTTCACTACCTTTTTCAACATTCGCATAAGAAACAAAGTTACCTGGCACGAGTGAAGATTTTGGAGATTGACGATAAATTGCAAATGTTATCGGAACAGTTTTTGTTTCAGCGTCCTTTTGATGCATAACTTTCAAGATTTCTTGCGCCATTTTTTTCCCTTCAGCTAACATTTTTTCTTGCTCGATTTTAGCCTCACGTGGATAACCATGCTCTTCCTCGTAATAATGAACCGAATTCATCGCTAATCCAACTACAATGCCACTACGCTCACTTTTATTCACATAATAATCATGCTCTAAAATATTTGAAATATATATTGGACTTTTGTTATTTTTCACTTCTAGTGATTCGGATCCTGCACCTAATGCGGGATTTAGCCCTATATTCGGGAAGTTAACCGCATCTTTTTTTAATTTATCTTCTAGTTCCTTTTGTTCTGCATCTGTACGTTTTCTTTTAACAAGCATCTGTATAGTTTGAGTATCTAGAGATTTTCCGCCTTTTAAAAAATTATCTTTCGTACTAAATGATTCTTTTGCAATTCGCATTAATCCTGTTTCAAATTCATCTATATCAAGACGATTATTTAATCCTTGTACAACTAAACCACGCGCAGCTCCTGCTTCAAATGGAATAGTCGTCTTATAATATTCATCCGAAATAGAATACTTCGGAACAACTGATTGCTCTTTTGCTTTCCCCGATTTCTCAACCACTTTGTCATCTTTGTCGGCACCTGCACTACACCCACTTACAAGTAGGCCAAGGCTTAATACCGCTAATGCTATTTTTTTCATGGTAAGTTTGCACCTCTTACTTATTTAGCTCTTGTAAGAACCTCTCTTCATTCCAAACCTCAACATTATGTTTCTCCGCTTGTGCTAATTTCGAACCAGCTGCTTCACCTGCAACAACCAAATCCGTACTCTTACTAACACTTCCTGTTACTTTTCCACCTAATGCCTCAATTTTTTTCTTCGCTTCACTACGTCCCATAATTTCTAATTTCCCTGTTAAAACGACAGTTTTTCCAGCGAAGTACGACTCAACGTTTTGTAAATCAGCAGTTTTTATGCCTTTGTATGTCATGTTCACGCCGTATTCTTTAAATTGTTGTAATAACTCTAATACGTCTTCATTATCGAAATACGTTACGACGGATTGAGCCATTTTTTCGCCAATTTCATTAATTGCTTTTAATTCTTCTTCCGTTGCCTTCACAAGCTCATCCATCGTTTCAAAATGCTCAGCAAATGTACGTGCTGCTTTCGCTCCAACGTGGCGAATACCAAGACCGAATAATAATCGCTCTAATGAGTTTTCTTTAGAATTCTCAATTGCTTGTACTAAATTCGTTGCTGATTTTTCGCCGAATCTTTCTAGCTGCAATAATTGCTCTTTCGTCAACGAATATAAATCAGCAAATGTACGAATATAATCAGCATCAAAGAGTTGTGTAATGACACGCTCTCCAAGTCCATCAATATTCATTGCATTTCTTGAAACGAAATGGATTAACCCTTCTCGAATTTGAGCTGGACAAGTTGGATTTATACAACGAAGTGCTACCTCTTCTTCTAAACGAACTAGTTCACTCTCACATGCTGGACAATGCGTTGGCATATGATATTCTTCTTCCTCACCAGTACGCTTATCAAAAATAACGTTCACAACTTCAGGAATAATATCTCCGGCTTTCTTCACAACAACGTAGTCACCAATTCGAATATCTTTTTCGCGAATTAAATCCTCGTTATGTAAAGAAGCGCGACGAACGATAGTACCAGCCACTCGCACTGGCTCTAGCTCTGCAGTTGGTGTTACAACACCTGTACGGCCAACACTTAATTCAATACCTGTTAATCTTGTTACAACTTCTTCAGCTGGGAATTTATAAGCGATTGCCCATCTTGGACTCTTTGCTGTAGTTCCTAGACTTTCTTGAAGAGCAACATCATCTACCTTTATAACGATTCCATCAATCTCATAATCAAGATGCGGGCGTTTTTCTTGCCATTCTTCTACATAAGCTATAACTTCTTCAATTGTTTCACATGTACGACGATTTGGATTTGTTTTGAATCCAAGTTCACCTAAGAAATCAAGTGATTCACTATGGGATGGAATTGTTTTTTCTTCTACATTCGCAAGACCATACACAAACATAGATAAGTTACGCTTCGCTGCAATTTTCGGATCAAGTTGACGTATTGAACCTGCTGCCGCATTACGCGGATTCGCAAATACATCTTCACCATTTTGTTCTTTTTCTTCATTTAACTTAACGAATGAACGCTTCGGCATATAAGCTTCGCCTCGAGCTTCTAACGTTATTTCTTCATTTAAACGAAGTGGGATAGCTTTAATTGTTTTTAAATTTTGAGTAATATCCTCACCCGTTACACCATCACCACGTGTCGCCCCTTGAATGAAGCGTCCTTTTTCATAATGAAGTGAAACGGCAAGCCCGTCAATTTTTAATTCACATATATATCTTACATTCGCACCATCAATTCCTTGACGTACTCTTCTGTCGAAATCACGTAAATCTCCTTCGTTAAATGCATTTCCTAAACTTAACATTGGTGACTTATGTGTTACTTTTTCAAATATATCAAGAATAGCTCCCCCAACGCGAACGGAGGGAGAATCTTCACTCATAAACTCTGGGTTCTCTGCTTCTAATTTTATAAGCTCCTGCATATTACGGTCATACTCCGCATCAGAAACAGAAGGATTGTCTAATACGTGATACTGATAGTTAAATGTATTTAACAAATCACGCAGTTCTTCTATACGTTTTTTTGCTATCTCTTTTGACATATCCTCATTCCTTTCCTATTGTTTCGTCACAGGTGCAAATTTTGCTAACAAACGTTTAACACCAATTGGGCTTGGGAACGCAATATCTAATTCTTTTGCATCACCTTCACCTTTTACACTTACAACTGTACCGACTCCCCATTTTTGGTGGGAAGCTTTATCGCCTACTGCCCAGCCGATTTGTTCGCCACCTGTTGTCTTAGCTGCAGGACGTGCGAAAGCTGAACGAGAACGTGTTGTTGTTGTTGTTGTTGTTGTGATTGTCGTTTTACCGCTACTTGCCGTTCTGCCTTTTGCACCAAACGAAGTTTCACGCTTCGGTGCTGTTTCATTTAATGATTCCACTAATTCTGCCGGGATTTCTGTAATAAATCGAGATGCGGCATTCATACTTGTTCTACCAAATAAAGTACGCATTTGTGCATTGGATAAATATAACTCTTCCTCTGCACGAGTAATACCTACATAAGCGAGACGACGCTCTTCTTGCATTTCATCTTCTTCCATCAGAGAACGCGTATGAGGGAATATTCCTTCCTCTAAACCTACAATAAAGACAACTGGGAATTCTAATCCTTTTGCTGAGTGCATCGTCATTAAAATAACTTCCTCACCAGCAGTTGGATCTTCATCTACACGATCAATGTCAGCAACAAGCGCTAAGTCTGTTAAGAATGCAACAAGACTCTTATCTTCGCTTTGAGATTCAAATGTTTGCGTAACAGATAAAAACTCATCTAAGTTCTCTAAACGACCTTCTGCTTCTAAAGTACGCTCGTTTTTCAACATATCGCGATAGCCTGTTTTTTCAATAACTTCCTCTACCAATTCTGTAACAGATAAATACTCTTGCATATTTACCCAGTTGTGTAATAAACCTGCGAATTCTTTTACTGCCTTTGTAATTTTTGCACTTACTCCAACATGCTCAATCTCATCGAATACAGCAGTTAATGAAATTCCATTTTGTACACCGTAATTAATAATTTTATCGATAGAAGTCGCACCAATTCCGCGCTTTGGCATGTTAATAATACGTGCGAAACTAATCTCATCATCTGGATTCCCAATTAAACGTAAATACGCCAAAATATCTTTAATCTCTTTACGATCGTAGAACTTAGTACCGCCGACGATTTTGTAAGGAATATTAGATTTCAGGAAAATCTCCTCGACCATACGAGACTGAGCATTTGTACGATATAACACTGCAAAATCAGTATATTTTCGTTTTCCCATTTGAATATCATCACGAATTTTTTTCGCAACAAAATATGCTTCGTCTTTTTCCGTTGCAGCACGATAATACGAGATTTTGCTTCCAACTTGATTATCTGTCCATAATTTCTTCGGTTTACGATTCGTATTTTTTTCGATAACAGCATTCGCCGCATTTAAAATATTTTGTGACGAACGATAGTTTTGTTCTAACAGAATAACTTGCGCATTCTCATAGTCTTTTTCGAATGACAAAATGTTAGAAATGTCCGCACCACGCCAGCGGTAAATAGATTGATCTGAGTCACCTACAACGCATAAATTTTTAAAACGTGCTGCTAAATGTTTAACAAGAAGGTACTGTGCTTTGTTCGTATCTTGATACTCATCCACGTGAATATATTGGAACTTACGCTGATAAAACTCTAGTACTTCTGGAACACGTTCAAATAACTGAATCGTTGTCATAATTAAATCATCAAAGTCTAATGAATTATTTTTCAAAAGACGTTTTTGATATTCTGTATATACATCGCTCGTTAATTTTTCATATGGATCAGCGATTGTAATTTTTTTCGCATATTTATCTGCAGATAACAATTCATTTTTCGCATTACTAATCCCAGCTAAAATAGAGCGCGGCTCAAATTTCTTCGGATCAATATTGCGCTCTTTCATAATTTTTTTGACTACAGTTAACTGATCGCCTGAATCTAAGATTGTAAAGTTACGATTAATACCAATACGATCGATATCACGTCGTAAAATACGTACACACATAGAGTGGAACGTCGAAATCCAAATATCTTCTGCTTCTGGTCCGACAAGTGTATCAATACGCTCGCGCATTTCACGGGCTGCTTTATTTGTAAAGGTAATAGCTAGTACATTCCATGGTGCTACACCTTTTTCACCAAGTAAATACGCAATACGATGTGTTAACACACGTGTTTTACCACTACCTGCACCTGCCATTAATAGAAGTGGTCCATTTGTTGTTTGTACTGCTTTTTGTTGTTGCGGATTTAAACCATTTAATAACCTATCTGTTGTACTCATATACGCCTGCACCTACTCTCCTTTTACTGCTTTAACTGTTTTTAACGCGGATTTTATATCATCATAAATAATATTTCCAACAACTACTGTATCAGCATACTGCGCCATTTCTTTCGCTTGCTCTGCATTAGAAATACCGCCGCCATAATACAACTTCGCTTGTTTTAATTCTGCCTTTACATTTTTAACAAGTTCAATGTCGCCATACGTACCGCTATATTCTAAGTAAAATATCGGTAAACGTAATAGCTTGTCTGCTAAACGTGCGTATGCAATCACATCATCCTCTGTTGCATCACATTTCGCATCTGTAAGCTGGGCTACTTTCGCTTCAGGATTTAAAACACAATATCCTTCCATGAAAATTTCGTCCCAGTCCATAATATCCCCAAATTCTTTCAAAGCCTCATGATGAACACCTGTTACCCATTCCACCTTTCGGCTATTTAAAACGCTTGGGATATAATAAAAATCAAATCCTGGTGTAATTGCTTCCACATCAGAAACCTCTAATACACAAGGAACTGCATATCTACGAATGCTAACTAGCATGTGTAGTACATTATCAATTGTCACTCCATCACTTCCGCCTACAATAACAGCATCTGTTCCAGACTCACAAATCATCTCTAAATATTCATCACTTAACTCCTTATTTGGATCAAGCTTAAATACATGTTTCCACCCGGAAATATCGTACATGAAAACACCCTTTCTTTTCTCGAGTTATATATTTCTGTTCAAAATAACAGTTTATTTTCATCATTATTGTTTTAACTTCATCTTAAATATTTGTTTAAAACGGAGAATTAAGTTTGGAATTACCTCTTCCATATTTTTTAAACGAGAGGATTTAATTTTGAAGTTCCTTTTATGCATTCTTTCATTATAACAAAAAAAGCTACTTACACACACGCACATTCCAACATCTTTTTCAACGTCAAATGTTGGATTACATATCCTAAAAATCAAACGGGATACTAATAAAAGAAATAGTATTATCTATTTCAACTTTCATAAAAAGGAGTGTTTTTCTAATGAAGCAAAATATCGGTACAATAAATGCCCTAATTCGAATTACACTCGGACTTGTCCTCTTCGGTTGTAGTGCAACTAAACTCGTACGCAAACCTTGGTGCACTTGGTCTAACGTGTTGCTATGGATTGGTGCAATGAAAATTGCAGAGGGAATTGTTCGTTTCTGCCCTGTTGTTGAAATGTGGAAATTCGGAAAATACATGAATATGGGGGCATTTAAAATGCCTAGCATGAATTTCGCTGAAAAGGGACATGCTAAAGAAGAAGTGAACCAAACTTCCAATCACGACAAACCAAAGTCAAATGGAAGTTATGACACTTCGGACAAAGAGATTGAGTCAGCGATTGAAGATATAATCCTGGCAAAACCGCTTTGAATCATTTGTCACGACGCAAGATGCTCTCAAAGGGACTTAGCTGCTGCAGTGGGCGGTTAAGTCTTCTTTATTTTACCACAAAACAGAACGTACATTCTGTTTTAGACCTCAAAATATACATAAGAGATACATAATCATTAATTTCAGAAAATTGGGTGTAAAGCCCTTGCGTAATATGATATAAAAGTGATATCATTTTTATATCAGGAGGCGATCATATGAAAGAAAAACAAGTTTTTTATGTAAATGGTTTTCTCGGTATTATCGGGATTTTAATTTTAGCCGCTATCGGTGTATTTTTCCTTGTACAAGAAATTTTTATAGGAGCGGCATTAACTATTATTTTAGCCGCAGTTCTTGCTACAGGTATTGGTATTGTTCAACCAAACCAAGCAAAAGTCATTACGTTTTTCGGTAATTATTTAGGAACAATTCGTCAAAACGGTTTATTTTTAACAATTCCATTCGCATTCCGTCAAACTGTATCGTTACGTGTTGAAAACTTTAATAGTAAGAAGTTAAAAGTAAACGATGTTGAGGGAAATCCAATTGAAATTGCAGCCGTTATCGTATATAAAGTTGTTGATTCTGCAAAAGCAATGTTCGGTGTTGAACATTACGATCGATTTGTAGAAATTCAAAGTGAAACAGCAATCCGCCACGTCGCAACAAAATATCCTTATGACAATTTCCAAGATGAAACTTGCATCACGTTACGTGGAAATACGGAAGAAATCTCTGAAGAATTAAAACGTGAGTTAGAAGCACGCCTTGAAATCGCTGGCGTAGAAGTATTAGAAACTCGTTTAACACATTTAGCTTACGCAACAGAAATTGCCCATGCAATGCTCCAACGTCAACAAGCAAAAGCAGTATTAGCTGCTAGAAAAGAGATTGTTGAAGGTGCTGTGAAGATGGCAAAAGATTCGATCCATATGTTAGATGAGGAAGGCGTACTTGAATTAGATGACGAGCGTAAAGCAAATATGGTGAACAATTTATTAGTTGCCATCGTTTCAGATAAAGGTGCGCAACCAGTTATTAATACAGGAAGCCTATACTAAAAGGTTGTAAATCATTATGGCTAAAAAGAAAAGCTTTCCATTACGTATTGATCCTGAATTACACGCAGTCATCGAAAAATGGGCGAATGATGAGTTTCGTAGCGTCAATGCACACATCGAATATTTGCTTCGAGAAATGGCAAAGCAAAAAGGAAAATTGAAAAAAGATAAAGATGCATAAAAAATCCCGCTGATTCCTCAGCGGGATTTTTACATATTAACTTTTCATCATCTCATGTCCAATTGCACGATATCCTATATCCCTTCGGTAAAATAGACCATCACTCTCAATTTTGCCGATTTCTTTATACACCTTATCTTTCGCTTCTTGTAAAGTATTTGCCTTACAAGCAACAAATAGTACACGGCCACCGTTTGTTACAAAGTCACCATGCTTCATCGCTGTGCCTGAATGGAAAACAATCACATCTTGCAATGCGTCTAATTTGTTAATCATGTCACCTTTTTTATATGCTTCTGGATATCCTTTCGAAGCAAGTACAACACCAATTACGGCTTCCTCTGACCATTGTAATGTTAACTCACTTTCATCTAATACAGCGTTACATACATCAACTAAATCATTTTCTAAGCGAGGTAATACTACTTCTGTTTCAGGATCACCAAAGCGGGCATTAAATTCAATTACCTTTGGGCCATCCTTTGTTAAAATGAGTCCCGCATATAAAATTCCTGTAAACGAACGGTTTTCTGCAATCATCGCTTTAGCAGTTGGATGTAATACCGTTTTTATCGCCTCTTGAACTGCTGATTCTGGTATTTGTGGTACCGGAGAATACGCCCCCATTCCGCCTGTATTCGGACCTTTATCACCATCAAAAGCTCGTTTATGATCTTGCGCAATTACCATCGGATGCACAGTTGTTCCATTCACAAATGCCATTAATGAAAATTCTTGTCCATCTAAAAACTCTTCAATAACGACCTTCTTACTTGCCGCGCCGAACTTTACATCTTGTAGCATTTCTTTCACAGCCTGTAATGCTTCTTCAAGCGTCATCGCTACCGTTACACCTTTACCAGCCGCTAAGCCGTCTGCCTTAATAACAATTGGTGCACCAACTTTTTCAATGTACTGTACTGCTTCTTCATAGTCTGTAAAAGTTTCGTACGCCGCAGTTGGAATATTATATTTTTTCATCAATTCTTTAGTAAAAGCTTTACTACCTTCAATAACAGCCGCCGCTTTATTCGGACCAAATACGCGAAGTCCCTCTTCTTTAAAATGATCAGCAATTCCATTCATAAGCGGAATTTCTGGCCCCACGAAAGTTAACTCAACATTATTCTCTTTTGCAAATAAGACCAATGCATCAAAATCATTTTCATCAATATCAACAGGTGTTGCAACATCTCGCATCCCTTCATTACCTGGTGCTACATACACTTTTTCTACCTTTTCAGACTGTGCAAATTTCCAAGCTAAAGCATGCTCACGCCCACCGCGGCCGATTACTAAAACATTCATATTTCATCCCCCAATATTTAAATAAGTACAAACTAGAAGCTATGCTCCTAGTTTGCTTTTCTATCAATGTAAGTTTAAAAAGGAGGAGCAAGAGAACCGAGCAGGTCGAGGCGCATTTGACAGGAGGACACGGAATGTAGCTTTCCTACATGAGTACCGCACTGGCAATGCAACGACGACATGCGACAGTTATCTTGACCGGACTTTTTAAACATCCATATCAATAAAGGTTTAAAAAGGAGGAGCAAGAGAACCGAGCAGGTCGAGGCGCATTTGACAGGAGGACACGGAATGTAGCTTTCCTACATGAGTACCGCACTGGCAATGCAACGACGACATGCGACAGTTATCTTGACCGGACTTTTTAAACATCCTCTATTAGTGTTTGAAATGACGTACGCCAGTGAACACCATCGTAATCCCATACTTATCTGCCACTTTAATAGAATCCTCATCACGAATTGATCCACCCGGTTGGATAATTGCTGTAATACCAGCTTTTGCTGCTTCTTCTAATGTATCTGGCATTGGGAAGAAAGCATCAGATGCAAGTGCGCTACCTTGTGCTTTTTCGCCAGCTTGTGTAATTGCGATTTTTGCAGAACCTACGCGGTTCATCTGTCCTGCACCTACACCAACTGTCATGTTATCATTCGCTAAAACAATTGCGTTTGATTTCACATGTTTTACAACTTTCCAAGCTAGTTTTAAATCTTTCCACTCTTGCTCTGACGGTTCACGTTTCGTCGGAATTGAAATTGTACTTTCATCTAATGATAACGTATCTTCCTCTTGAACAAGAAGACCACCTTGTACAGAAGTTAGTTTTTTGCTCGCACTTGTCGCTTTTTCAATATTTACAGTTAGTAAACGTAAGTTTTTCTTACCTTGCAACACTTCTAAAGCTTCTTTTGAGAAAGAAGGTGCAATAATAATTTCTAAGAAAATTTCATGTAACTTTTCAGCTGTAGCTTTGTCGATTTCACGATTCGCTGCAATAATTCCTCCAAAGATTGATACTGGATCCGCTTCATAAGCGCGTGTGTATGCTTCATGAATATCAGTACCCACTCCAACACCACATGGATTCATATGTTTTACCGCTACTACTGCTGGCTCTGTAAATTCTTTTACGATACTAAGCGCTGCGTCTGCATCATTGATATTGTTATAAGATAATTCTTTACCATGTAATTGTTCCGCATATGCAACAGAAGAAGTTGCTGCGAATGGCGCTTTATAGAAAGTCGCTTTTTGATGTGGATTTTCTCCATAGCGTAAGTCTTGTTTTTTCTCAAATGTCACAGTTAATGTTTCAGGACTTTCTTCACCCATTTGCTCTGTTAAGTAATTAGAAATTAGCGCATCATATGCTGCTGTATGACGGAATACTTTCGCTGCTAATTTACGTTTCGTTTCATCTGTTACTTCACCGTTCTCTTTCAGTTCTGCTAATACAATATCATAATCTACTGGATCTACAATTACAGAAACAAACTTATGATTTTTCGCTGCAGAGCGAATCATTGTTGGGCCACCGATATCAATATTTTCAATTGCATCAGCAAATGTTACATCAGGCTTAGCGATTGTTTCTTTGAATGGGTATAAGTTAACGACAACAAAATCAATTGGCTCCATACCTAATTCATTCATTTGCGCTACATGCGTTTCATTATCGCGAACTGCTAATAGACCACCATGAATATTTGGGTGTAAGGTTTTTACACGACCATCCATAATCTCTGGGAAACCTGTTACTTCAGAAATACCAATTACTTGTAATCCGTTCTCTTCTAGTAATTTTCTCGTACCACCTGTTGATATAACTTCGATCCCTTGTTCTAGTAAACCTTTAACAAATTCTACTACTCCTGTTTTATCTGAAACACTTACTAATGCACGCTTTTTCATTGATCCTTCACCCCTGGTTGTATGTTAGTTAACAGTTGGTTCTTTCACAGATTGAACAATTTGATTCACTGTATTTACGTATAATTTATGTTCAACTTGTTGAATTTTCTTTTGTAAGCTTTCTCTCGTATCCCCTTCAGAAACAACTACTGCTTCTTGCGCAATAATTGGTCCTGTATCCATACCTGCATCTACATAATGAATCGTTACTCCAGTTATTTTCACACCTGCTTCTAACGCTTGACCAACAGCATCTTTCCCTGGAAAACTTGGTAATAGTGATGGATGAATATTAATAATCTTCCCACCGTATGCTTCTAGTAACGTTGGCCCAATTAAACGCATATATCCAGCTAAAATAACATAATCAATTTCATATTCTTCTAGCTTCTTTAATATCTCTGTTTCAAACACTTCTTTTGACTCATATGCTTTCGCTGAAAAGGCGAAACATGGAATATGATGATAATGCGCCCGACCAACAGCGCGTGCTTCTGGTTTATCACATACTAATAAACTAATTTCTGCATCCAATCTTTTCTCCTCTACTGCATTAACGAGAGATTGAAAGTTAGATCCGCTTCCAGAAGCAAAAACTGCTAATCTACTCATAGTTCTGTGCCCCCATTGAAGGTAACGCCAGCCCCTTGTACAGTACGTCCAATAATATGAGCTGTTTCTCCTTGCTCTTCAAGAAGACGAACAATATCTTTTGCTACTTCTTCCTTCACTGCTACTACCATACCAATACCCATGTTAAAAATATTGAACATTTCTTTCTCTTCTAGTTTTCCAACTTCTTGAAGTAAACTGAAGATCGGTTGAATTTTCCAAGACCCTAATTCAATTTCTGCACCGATTCCTTCTGGTAACATACGTGGAATATTCTCAATGAATCCGCCACCTGTAATATGCGCCATACCGTATACTTCATATTTCTTCAATAGTTCTAAAATAGGTTTGACATAAATTTTCGTTGGTTTTAATAATTCTTCACCAAGAGGTAGTTCTAAGCGTCCATAAATACGATCTAAAGATAGTTCTCCATCTTCTAGCAATACTTTTCTTACTAAAGAATAACCGTTACTATGAATACCACTAGATGCTAAGCCGATTAATACTTGACCAGCTTCAATCTTTTCACCTGTTACAATTTTCTTTTTATCAACAATTCCAACTGTAAAGCCAGCTAAATCATACTCTTCTGTAGAATACATTCCTGGCATTTCAGCTGTTTCTCCACCAATTAGTGCACAACCTGCTTGGCGACAGCCCTCTGATATACCTTTGACGATGTTTTCAATTTTACTAGGTTCAGCTTTACCACAAGCAATATAATCAAGGAAGAAAAGTGGCTCTGCTCCTTGGACAACAATATCATTTACACACATTGCTACTGCATCAATACCAATTGTGTCATGTTTATCTGCCATAAAAGCGAGCATCAATTTCGTTCCCACACCATCTGTTCCAGATACTAATACAGGTTCTTCTAATGCAAATTTTGATAGATCAAACATACCTCCAAAACCGCCTAAACCGCCTAGTACTTCTTTTCTCATAGTTGTTTGTACGTGTTTTTTCATGCGAGATACCGCTTCATATCCAGCTTCAATATCTACTCCCGCTTGCTTATATGCATTCGCCATCGTTATCTACACCTCGTCTTTTAATTTCTCCCTATCTAGGGCTGGCCGTTTTAAGAAAGAAGCTAGCTTCTACCTCAAAAGAAGTAGAAGCTTTTTTCTTCTTATTTCATACTTTCTAAAAGCTCTTGCTCATAATCATAAAGTGCTGTTGGATAGTCTCCATTGAAGTAAGCCATACATAGACCGCCATATTTTCCTTCATATGGACGTCCAATTGCATCTACTAATCCATCTTCACTTAAAAATGTTAATGAATCTGCACCGATTATTTCACGAATTTCTTCTACTGTATGATTTGCTGCAATTAATTCTTTTCTCGTTTGAATATCAATGCCATAGAAGCATGGATATTTCAGAGGTGGTGACGCAATTCTTACGTGGACTTCTGTCGCTCCAGCCTCGCGAAGCATACGAACAATTCGTTTACTTGTTGTTCCTCTTACGATAGAATCGTCAATCATAACAACTCGTTTTCCTTCAACTACACCTCTTACTGCTGAAAGTTTCATCTTAACCCCTTGCTCTCTCAGTTCTTGAGAAGGTTGAATAAACGTACGTCCAACGTAACGATTTTTAATTAGTCCTAACTCATACGGAATACCTGTCGCCTCCGCATAACCAATTGCTGCTGAAATACTAGAGTCTGGCACACCAGTAACAACATCAGCTTCAATAGGAGCTTCTGCCGCCAAACGTTTCCCCATGTTTTTACGTGCTGCATGGACGTTAATACCTGCAATATTAGAATCCGGACGTGCAAAGTAAATGTACTCCATACTACAAATTGCATGATCTACTTCATTTGTAAAACGATCTACGTGAATTCCTTCATCATTGATGATAAGTAATTCACCCGGTTCTACATCACGAATGTATGTTGCACCTACTACATCGAAAGCACATGTTTCTGATGCTACAACGTAAGCATCACCCATCTTCCCAATTGAAAGAGGACGGAACCCATTCGGATCTAGCGCAACAATCATTTCATTTCCAGTTAGTAAAAGGTATGCAAACGCACCTTTCACTTTATTTAGTGCCTCTTTTACACTTTCAATTAAAGAATCTTTCGTACTACGCTTAATAAGATGTAAAAGTACTTCTGTATCTGAACTCGTTTGAAAAATACTTCCCTCTGCCTCTAATTCGCGGCGAAGCATTTTTGCATTAATTAAATTTCCGTTATGAGCTAATGCCATACTATGATCAGAAAAACGGAATAATAATGGCTGAACGTTAGCTACTTCACTTCCACCAGCCGTCGCGTATCGTACGTGTCCGATTGCTGATTTTCCGTTCAATCCTTCTAGCTCACCTCTTGAAAACACTTCCGATATTAAACCTAACCCCTTGTGACCGACGATTTTTTCCCCATTATTTACGACAATGCCTGCACCTTCTTGCCCACGGTGCTGTAAACTGTGCAATCCGTAGTATGAAACTTGTGCCGCATTTTCATGCCCCCAAATTCCAAAGACACCACATTCTTCATTTAACCCCTTTATTTCAGCAAGCATGGGATTGCCCCTTTCCAAGCCTTTCTCATCTCATCTACATTTGCTGTAAGCAATACTTCATTCTCTTCATTATGAATTGTTACTTCATTTGTATTTGTCACTTCTCCAACTTGAATTGCTTCTACCGCTTTCTCGAATGCTTCTTTATTTTCACGTTTGACAGTTACAACGAAGCGAGATTGTGATTCAGCAAATAATGCGGCTGTTGCTTCTCCAACTAATTGCACAGTAGCACCTAAGCCGTTAGCACCAATTGCACTTTCAGAAATTGCAACTGCTAAACCACCTTCAGCAACGTCATGCGCAGATTGAACAAGGCCAGCTTGAATTGCTTCTAATACTTGTTTTTGGCGTTTTAATTCTACATCTAAATCGATGCTTGGTGATTGGCCGAAAATCTTGCCGTGAATCATTTTCTGTAATTCACTTCCACCAAACTCAGCTTTCGTTTCACCGATTACATAAACTAAATCGCCAGCTTGCTTAAACTCTTGTGTTGTTACGTGTTTTAAGTCATGTACAAGACCGACCATCCCAACAGTCGGTGTTGGATATACCGCTTCCCCACTACGCTCGTTATACATCGATACGTTTCCGCCGATAACTGGCGTTTGTAATCTACGACAAGCTTCACTCATACCATCTACTGATTTCTCAATTTGCCAGAAGATCTCTGGTTTTTCTGGGTTACCAAAGTTTAAGCAATCTGTAATTGCAAGTGGCTCCCCGCCAGAACATACAATATTACGAGCTGCCTCTGCTACTGCAATTTTACCGCCCATTTCTGGATCTAAGTAAATATAGCGAGAGTTACAATCTGTCGTCATCGCTAATCCTTTTTCTGTACCGCGTACACGTACAACTGCTGCATCTGAACCTGGTGTAACAACTGTGCTTGTGCGTACTTGATAATCATATTGATCATAAACCCACTCTTTACTTGCAATGGTTGGTTGCTGTAATAAAGCAAATAACGTTTCTTTATAATCTTCTACTTTTGGCGTTTCCATTTTCATTGCTTGGAATTCAGCAAAGTATGCTGCTTCTTTTGATGGCTTATGATAAATTGGTGCTTCTTCTGCTAAAGCATCTGCTGGCACTTCCGCTACCTTTTCACCTTTATGGAATAAACGAAGCATTTTATCTTCTGTTACTTTCCCCATCGTAACTGCTGCAAGGCCATACTTCTCAAATAAATCTACTATTTCTTGTTCTCTACCTTTTTTCACAACGATTAGCATACGCTCTTGTGATTCAGATAGCATCATTTCATATGGAGTCATTCCTGTTTCACGCTGCGGTACATCATCTAAGTACATTTCAATACCCATACCTGCTTTACTCGCCATTTCTGCAGAAGATGAAGTTAAACCGGCAGCTCCCATATCTTGAATTCCAACAAGTGCGTCCGACTGAATAAGTTCTAAGCAAGCTTCAATAAGAAGTTTCTCCATAAATGGATCCCCTACTTGAACTGCTGGACGCTTCGCTTCCGAGCTTTCAGATAGTTCTTCAGATGCAAATGTTGCACCGTGAATACCGTCACGACCAGTAGATGCTCCTACGTACATTACCGTATTTCCAGCTCCGTGTGCCTGCCCTTTTTTAATGTCTTCGTGGTTAATTAAGCCTACGCACATTGCATTTACAAGTGGATTTCCTTCATAACATGGATCAAATTGTACTTCGCCGCCAACAGTCGGAATACCGATACAGTTACCATATCCTGCAATCCCTGCTACTACTTCTTCGAATAAATACTTCACACGTGGTGATTGTAATTCCCCAAATCGAAGTGAGTTTAATAGAGCTACTGGACGCGCTCCCATAGAGAATACGTCACGGATAATACCACCCACGCCTGTTGCTGCTCCTTGATATGGTTCAATAGCTGAAGGATGGTTATGGCTTTCCATTTTAAATACAACCGCTTGATTATCACCGATGTCTACAATTCCAGCACCTTCCCCAGGCCCTTGCAGAACACGCTCACCTGTTGTTGGGAATTTTCGAAGCACTGGTTTTGAATTTTTATAACTACAATGTTCAGACCACATAACAGAGAATAATCCTGTTTCTGTATAATTTGGCAGACGGCCTAAAATCTTTTCAACCATGGCAAACTCTTCGTCTGTTAGCCCCATTTCCGCATATATGCGCTCTTCTTTAATTTGTGTTGGATTTGGTTCAAGCATTAACGACATATGTTTCCCTCCACTGTTTTAAGATAGATTGAAAGACTTTTAACCCTTCAGCACCGCCAAGTAATTCATCTACAGCACGCTCTGGGTGTGGCATCATACCAAGTACATTTCCTTTTTCGTTTACAATACCAGCAATATCTGAAACGCTTCCATTAGGGTTTTCTACGTAACGGAATGCGATTTGATTATTCTCTTCTAATCTTTTAAGAGTCTCTTCATCACAATAGTAATTCCCTTCACCATGTGCGATTGGAATATTGATTACTTCATCTTTTTCATATTGTGATGTAAACATCGTTTCATTATTTTCAACGCGTAACTGAACAGTGCGACACATAAATTTTAAGTTTTCGTTTCTCATTAATGCTCCTGGTAGTAATCCTGACTCAACAAGAATCTGGAATCCATTACATACACCTAAAATCGGCTTTCCTTGCTCAGCAGCTTTTTGCACTGCTTTCATTGCATTCGCAAAGCGAGAAATAGCACCGCAGCGTAAGTAGTCACCGTAAGAGAATCCACCTGGTAATAGAATTGCATCATATTCATCTAAATTCTCTGTATCGTGCCAAACGTAATCTACTTCTTCGCCAAGCTCATCTTTAATTGCATGGAACATATCGACATCACAGTTCGAACCCGGAAATACTATTACTGCAAATTTCACTGTGCGACAACCTCCTCAACTTCATAACGGAAGTCTTCCATTACAACGTTTGCTAATAGTTTTTCACACATTTCCTTTATCTTTGCGTCAAGATCAGATACTGATTTATCAATCGTTAGTTCCATGTACTTTCCGATTCGAACATCTTGTACTTCTGTGAACGAAAGACTATGAAGTGCTCCTTTTACTGCTGTTCCTTGTGGATCTAATACGCTTTCTCTTAACGTTACATATACCTTAACTTTATACATGTGAAATTCCCCCTAAACGTTTTAAAATCTCTTCATAAGCATCTGTTAAATTTCCAAGATCACGACGGAATACGTCTTTATCAAACTTTTCATTGCTCGTTTCATCCCATAAACGGCAAGTATCTGGTGAAATTTCATCTGCTAAAATGATTTCTCCTTCATCCGTTACACCAAACTCTAATTTGAAATCTACTAATCTTACACGACAGCTTGCGAAATGATCAATCAACACTTGATTGATTTGTAGAGCCATATCTCGTAATACGCTTACTTGCTCTGGCGATGCAACGTTTAATACACGAATATGATCTTCCGTTACAAGCGGATCTCCTAAATCATCATCTTTGAAGTAAAATTCTACGATTGGTTCTGCAAGTACAGTTCCCTCTTCCATTCCTAATCGTTTTGAAAGACTTCCTGCAATTACATTTCTTGTGACAACTTCTAAAGGAATAATACTCACTTTTTTAACAAGTTGTTCTGTTTCAGATAGCTTCTCAACAAAGTGTGTTTTAATTCCTACTTCTTGTAACTTTCTGAACAATAAAGTTGTAATCTCATTGTTCAAACGACCTTTTCCTGTAATCGTCTCTTTTTTCTCCCCATTGAAAGCAGTCGCACTATCTTTGTACTCTACCCAAACCATATCTGCTGATTCTGTACGATAAATTCTTTTTGCCTTACCTTCATACAGCAATTCTAGCTTTTGCATTTCGCAAGCCCCCTGTAGTTTGAAAAATGTGAATAATGTTTTTATAAAGAATGGCACAGAATGACTCTATTCTGTGCCATATGAAATTTTACGCTTCGTTTAATCCAAGGCGTTCAAAGATTGTATCAACGTGTTGCATATGATGCTCATAGTTGAAGCATTCATTAATTTCTTCTTGTGTTAATTTGCTTGTGATACGCTCATCTGCTTCTACAAGTTCTTTAAATTGTACTTGTGTTTCCCAAGCTTCCATCGCTTTAGGCTGTACGATATCGTAAGCTTCTTCACGTACCATACCTTTGTCGATTAACGTAAGCATTACGCGCTGAGAATAAATTAAGCCGTATGTTCTTGTCATATTGCGTTTCATATTCTCTGGGTATACAGTTAAGTTTTTAACGATATTGCCAAAGCGATTTAGCATGTAATTTAATGCGATTGTAGCATCTGGTAAAATTACGCGTTCTGCTGAAGAGTGAGAAATATCACGCTCATGCCATAATGGAACATTTTCATAAGCTGTCATCATATAACCGCGGATAACACGAGCTAAACCAGTCATATTTTCAGATCCAATTGGATTACGCTTATGTGGCATTGCAGAAGAACCTTTTTGACCTTTTGCGAAAGCTTCTTCAACTTCACGTGTTTCACTCTTTTGTAAACCACGAATCTCAACTGCCATCTTTTCGATAGATGTTGCGATTAATGCAAGTGTTGACATGTAATGAGCATGGCGATCACGTTGCAATGTTTGTGTTGAAATTGGCGCTGCTTCTAATCCTAAGTTTTCGCAAACAAATTTTTCTACGAATGGATCAATATTCGCGTATGTACCAACCGCACCAGATAGTTTACCAACTCGAACTGTATCAGCAGCTTGTTTGAAACGCTCTACGTTACGTTTCATTTCTTCATACCAAAGACCTAGTTTTAAACCAAATGTTGTTGGTTCTGCATGAACACCATGTGTTCTTCCCATCATGATCGTGTATTTATGCTCTTTCGCTTTGTTAGCTAAAATGCTTACAAAGTTTTCTAAGTCTTTTAATATGATTTCATTCGCTTGTTTTAAGATGTAAGATAACGCTGTATCTACTACGTCTGTAGATGTTAAACCGTAATGAACCCATTTACGTTCCTCACCTAATGCTGGTGTTTCTGATACAGCACGAGTGAATGCAACTACGTCATGACGTGTCTCTTTTTCAATTTCATAAATACGATCAATATCAAATGATGCATGCTCACGAATTTTTTTAACATCTTCTTTTGGAATATCGCCAAGCTCAGCCCATGCTTCACAAGCTAAAATCTCAACCTCTAACCATGCTTTAAATTTGTTTTCTTCCGTCCAAATTGCACCCATTTCTGGGCGTGTATAACGACTAATCATCTTTTTCCCTCCAACAGTTGTTCTTGATGGTCCCAAATATGCAAACTCTTCGCTTTTTCTAGAGCGACTTCAATATTATCATTTAAAATATTAACATGCCCCATTTTCCGCTGCGCTTTTGCTTCTTCTTTTCCATACAAGTGTAAATAGCACCCGGTTAATCTATTCACTTGTCTTAGGACCCCTTCTATATGTTCGCCTAAAATGTTTACCATGACAACTGGTTTTAACAAATTTGTTTCTCCAAGAGGTAAATTACAGATTGCTCGAATATGTTGACCAAATTGACTCGTTTCACATGCATCCTGTGTATAGTGTCCTGAATTGTGAGGTCTTGGTGCTAATTCATTAATATAAATTTCACCATCAGCTGTAGCAAACATCTCTACCGCTAGTGTTCCCACAAGTTCTAGTTCATCCGCGAGCACTCTTGCATAAGCAATTGCTTTTTGAGAAAGTTCTTCTGTAATGCGAGCTGGAACGATTGATTCATGCAAAATGTTATTTACATGAATATTTTCTGCTACCGGAAATACTTTCGTTTCACCGCTTACACTACGAATTACAATAACTGATACTTCTTTTTCAAAAGGCACCCATTTCTCTAAAATACATTCTGCTGCATTCGCAAGCTTTCGTGCTTTATCAACGTCAGCTTCACTTCTTAAAACAACTTGCCCTTTCCCGTCATATCCACCTGTCGTTGTTTTTAAGACGGACGGATATGATAACTCGGTGATTGCTTCAGTAAGCTGCTCTTGAGTTTGAACCAATCTATACGTTGCTACTGGTAGTCCCGCTTTTTCAATTGCATTCTTTTCGGTAAAACGATTTTGTGTTTTACTTAACAACTGACTGCCTTGCGGTAAGTAAGCATGTTTTTCAAGCCATTGTAAACATCTATAATCAATATTCTCAAATTCATATGTGACAACATCACTGATCTCTGCTAAATGCTGAATTGCTTTTAAATCGTCATATGATGCAACAATTTCAATATCAGCAACTTGTGCACATGGTGAATGTTTTGTAGGATCTAAAACAGCAATTTTATATCCCATCTCCTTAGCTGCCAATGCCATCATTCTTCCTAGCTGGCCGCCTCCAATAATACCGATTGTTTTTCCAGGTAAAATGATTCTCGTCATACTAGCTCACTACCTTCGCGCACATCTTTTTCAATTGCTTCTCTTCTCAATTCTAATGCATCATGTATGTCATCATGGAATGATCCAAGTATTTGTGCAGCAAGTAAACCAGCATTTGTTGAACCAGCCTTACCAATTGCAACAGTTGCAACTGGAACTCCTCCTGGCATTTGGACGATGGATAATAATGAATCTAAGCCGTTTAACGCTTTTGATTGAACTGGAACTCCGATTACAGGAAGATTCGTCTTCGCTGCAACCATTCCTGGTAAATGCGCTGCTCCACCAGCTCCAGCAATAATAACTTTCAATCCACGTTCACGAGCCGTCTCTGCATATTCAAACATATAATCCGGAGTCCGATGAGCGGATACAACTTTTTTCTCATACGGTATATTTAATTCATCTAAAATGTCACAAGCATATTTCATTGTTTCCCAGTCTGACGTGCTTCCCATTATGACTCCAACTAGTGATTTCATATTAGAATCCCCCCGATTCAAATAAAAAAAGCCTGAAATAGAACAGTTTCTCTTTTACTATGAGAGAAAGTGCTCTACTCAGGCATACGTATCCCTTGTGAATAGAAAAATACCGAGTGACTTTCCCCCATAGTCTAACGAATAACGGTCGTTAGGTAGAGACTTGCAGGCCATATCCCCGCGATTATATGAGGTCTTATATATTATTCTTTCTATGGCTATATTAACAATATTTCATAAACAATGTCAACAAATAATCGAATGTTTTTTTATTAGTCACTCATAACGTTCGTGTTTTAGTTATATTCAAAAGAATAATTGTAACTATATGCAAGAAGGATAAGAAATTAGAATATATATTTCTAGAGATCTATCATACCCACTGATTATTAGCTCACACCAATCAGGCTTTTACGGACAGCCTGAATCCTACCTAACTTCTTTGCTGTCGCTAAATTTTGAGGTGGGGGTCTTACTGTCCGGCAAATAGCGGGATAAAGCATATCGTTTATATTCATTTGATTTATAAGAAGGACAATAATGAAAAAACAACTACACTCTTTTCATATTTATTCCTTTGTATCGTAGTCATTGCTATAATGATTGAATACCTATTTCTATCATCCTACTTTTTTACTCTCATTATTTAAAATATATACTTATGGTAGAAATAACATTTCCTAACATAGACATTATTTTAGGAGCAATCGGAAAACCTAGAAAACAAAAAATCATTACTATTACTTTGAATAGCCTCATTTTCACTCTTTTTTCCTCTTTACAATTATTAAATGTATGGAGTACATTTAGTAATTAAAAATAAACATAAAAAAACCTAAGTCGAATCGACTTAGGTTTTTGCTTGGCGACGTCCTACTCTCACAGGGACAAGGTCCCAACTACCATCGGCGCTAGAGAGCTTAACTTCCGTGTTCGGTATGGGAACGGGTGTGACCTCTCTGCCATCATCACCAAACTATTGAAGGTATATTCCTTCAAAACTAGATAACATTTGCTACATATTATATGGTTAAGTCCTCGATCTATTAGTATTCGTCAGCTCCACATGTCACCATGCTTCCACCTCGAACCTATCAACCTGATCATCTTTCAGGGATCTTACTAGCTTACGCTATGGGAAATCTCATCTTGAGGGGGGCTTCATGCTTAGATGCTTTCAGCACTTATCCCTTCCGCACATAGCTACCCAGCTATGCCCTTGGCAGAACAACTGGTACACCAGCGGTGCGTCCATCCCGGTCCTCTCGTACTAAGGACAGCTCCTCTCAAATTTCCTACGCCCACGACGGATAGGGACCGAACTGTCTCACGACGTTCTGAACCCAGCTCGCGTACCGCTTTAATGGGCGAACAGCCCAACCCTTGGGACCGACTACAGCCCCAGGATGCGATGAGCCGACATCGAGGTGCCAAACCTCCCCGTCGATGTGGACTCTTGGGGGAGATAAGCCTGTTATCCCCGGGGTAGCTTTTATCCGTTGAGCGATGGCCCTTCCATGCGGAACCACCGGATCACTAAGCCCGACTTTCGTCCCTGCTCGACTTGTAGGTCTCGCAGTCAAGCTCCCTTATGCCTTTGCACTCTACGAATGATTTCCAACCATTCTGAGGGAACCTTTGGGCGCCTCCGTTACCCTTTAGGAGGCGACCGCCCCAGTCAAACTGCCCACCTGACACTGTCTCCCGGGTCGATAAGACCCGTAGGTTAGAATTTCAATACAGTCAGGGCGGTATCCCACCAGCGCCTCCACCGAAGCTAGCGCTCCGGTTTCAATGGCTCCCGCCTATCCTGTACAAACTGTACCAAAATTCAATATCAGGCTACAGTAAAGCTCCACGGGGTCTTTCCGTCCTGTCGCGGGTAACCTGCATCTTCACAGGTACTATAATTTCACCGAGTCTCTGGTTGAGACAGTGCCCAAATCGTTACACCTTTCGTGCGGGTCGGAACTTACCCGACAAGGAATTTCGCTACCTTAGGACCGTTATAGTTACGGCCGCCGTTTACTGGGGCTTCAGTTCAGAGCTTCGCTTACGCTAACCCCTCTCCTTAACCTTCCAGCACCGGGCAGGTGTCACCCCCTATACTTCGCCTTACGGCTTCGCAGAGAGCTGTGTTTTTGCTAAACAGTCGCTTGGGCCTATTCACTGCGGCTTTCCGTTAAGAAAGCACCCCTTCTCCCGAAGTTACGGGGTCATTTTGCCGAGTTCCTTAACCAGAGTTCTCTCGCACACCTTAGGATTCTCTCCTCGCCTACCTGTGTCGGTTTGCGGTACAGGCACCTTTTATCTCGCTAGAAGCTTTTCTTGGCAGCGGGGAATCAAAGACTTC